>JAFAVZ010000246.1 GCA_019242175.1 Acidobacteriota bacterium | reverse complement strand
AGGCAACGAACTCTCGCTGGGGATCGAGACGGAGCGACTCGATGTAGCTGTGGACGTGGCGCACGACGGCAGACGCGTCGTGCGCCTCGATCCGTTGACGAAGATAGGCGAGCGCGCACAAAGCGCGCTCGTTCTCGAAATTGGTTTCAATTTCCGACGCGAGACGGCGTGCTTCCATCCGGCGATCGGTTTCCACGAGAACGGCGACGATGTCGAGGCCGCAGATTCCGGCCTCTTCGATCATCTCGTGCTGGAGGAACAGCGAGCGAACGCTCTCGAGATGACGAAGGCCTGTCTCGAGATCGCCGCGTTTGACGAGCATTCTGGCAAGTCCGAGATCGACTCTCAGCGCGTTCGTGTAGTCGCCGAGAGCACGGAAGTGGCGCATGGCTTCCGTGAAGTGGAGTGTCGCGATCTTGTTTTCGCCGAGGTTCACGGAACAGTGACCGATGTTCGTATGCAAAGCTGCGAGCGAATCCAGCTGCCCCGTCGTGCGCGCGGCGTCGAGCAGCGGCACGTAAACCTCGCGCGCCTCCTCGTGGCGTCCGCGTCGATACAGCAGATTCGCCTCCGCCATCCCGCAATACAGCTGCCGTTTCGCGTCCCCATGATCGAGGAACACCTCTCGACACTCGTCCAGCAGCTGCAGCGACTCATCGAACCTCTGCAGGTGTTGCAGCGCCATCGCCTTCACGAGGCGCACGATCGCGCGGTCGTGCGCGAGGCTGCCGAAGGCGTCGGCGAGCGACTCGGCGCGGTCGATGGCTTCCATCGCCATCTCGTGGCGGCCGACGTAAGACAGCGCCTGCGCGCGGTCCTTCCAGGCTTGCGCGCGCATCTGAGCGCGGACTACAGGCGGGTAAGAGTCGGGAGGGAGCGTCTCGGCGATCGCGGTCGCGAGGCTGGCCATGGCAAGCGCCTGTTGCGGGTCCTTTTCCAGGAACACCGAGACCTCGGATGACAGGCGATCGAGCACGCCGCTGTTGCGAAGCTCGGGGAGCTCGGCGAGACGCGGCCACTCCTCGCGCGGCGTCGCGGCGAGCAGGCGTCCGACGGATTCCGTCGCCTGTTCGCGTTCCCGTTGCAGGCGGCGCGCGGTCTCCGCGAACTCGCTCATGCGCGCCGGATCCGGACGGCGGCGGCCGCGATCGATCGGCACGACGTTCGACGCTTCGGACTGGCGGCGGCTCATTTCTTTTTCCCTTTCAGCGCGTTCTGCGAAGACTTCGCTCCCTCCGTGAAAGCCCGTTCCGCGCGCTGCAGGCATTTCGCCACGAGCTTCGCCGCGTATTTCTTCTTGATGCCGAGGCGCTCGGCGATTTCCGGGACGGTGCAGCCGTCGAAGTACCGGAGGCGGAGGATCTCCTGGTCGCGAGGGGTCAGGCATTCGAGGGCCTGGCGCGCGGCGAGCTGGTCGGGGAGGCTGTCCAGAATGTGCGTCGACGCCGGATCGGCGCGTTCCTCGGCGAGCTCGTCCTCGATCTCGTCCGGACGGCGATTCATGCGCCAGTAGTGGCGGCTCGCATGACAGATCGCGCCGACCAGCCACGCCCGCAGATCGTAGATCGATCCCGTCTTGCGCCAGTAGGTGAGGAACACCTCGTGGGCGAGCGTCTCCGCCTCCGACTCCGGCACGCGGAACTTGTGCATGGCCACGCTGACCAGAAATTCGAAATGCGTTTCATAGATCTCGTTGAAACGTTCCTCATCCCGATTCGGGGCGGCCGGTTGCGTGGTCAATGCGGTCATCGGTCGGTGGGGATCGAAAGCAAGGTAACACGAAGCGATGGGTAGGATTTCGCGATTCTCGGCACACTCCTTTTAGGGGAAGGCGCTTTGACGCTGATAGGAGTCAAAACGAAGCAACAACGACACTTATACGTTCTGGTGCTCCAGTTTTCGGGCAGCCGGAAGAAGATTTTCGCGCGCTTCGCCGCGCGTCGCCCGTGGTTTCCTCCGAAGCCCGGCGACGTCGTCATCGCCCGCCGAAAAAAGATGCGCGTGCTCGCCGTCGCGTCGTTCGTCGAAGAGCGTGAGAACGCCATCGAACATCGGCTCGAAGTGACGATCGCCGCGCGCCGCGCGCCGAAACGGAACCGCGAGCTTCCGCCGAACGTGATCGCGATGCCGCTCGGCGACGACTCGGTCGTCGCGACCTTCCTGCGCTACCACGTGCTGATGCGCACGTACGGCGGCGATCCCGACGCGTGGCTGGCCCGGATGGAGGCGGGCGACGCCGATGAGGGCGACGTCCGCTTCGCGCGCTGGATCCGCGCGCGGTTGCGCAACGAGCCGGAGCTGCTGGCCGCGATCCG
>JAFAVZ010000684.1 GCA_019242175.1 Acidobacteriota bacterium | reverse complement strand
CGCCCTTCACCACGTTGACCTGGGCGATGTCGCGCGTGTTCGGCTGGATGTTCAGGATGCCGAACAGCGGCATCGTCACGTTGGCGCCGTCGAACATGTAGACGTTGCTCTGGCCGGAGGCGCCGGCGCTGGGACCGCGGATCGCGTCCTGGGTGTACATGACGCCCGGGATCAGCTTCTGCAGGTCGCCGTAGTTCTGCAGCACGGGAAGGGCCTGGATCTCATCCTGGGTCAGGCCGCTCTCGATCTGCGTCGATTCTTTGTTCACCAGCGACGCTTCCGCAGTCACGGTGATGGTCTCGGCCAGGCCCTGGACGCCAATGGCCGCATCGGCCCGGGTCGTCTGCGCCAGCTGGACTTCCGCTCTGCGGGTCACAGTCTGCATGCCGGATAGGGAGAACGTGAGGGTGTAGGAGCCCGGCACGAGAGCCGGCAAGGAGTACTCACCGTTCGAGTCGGTGATGGTGACGCGCGGCTGCGGCAGCACGTTCGAGCGAGCCTCGACGGTGACGCCCGGCAGAGCCGCTCCGTCCGAGGTCACTTTGCCGTTGATCGTGCCGGTTTGCTGCGCAAATACGGAACTACAGATAAAACACACCACAAGCAGGTACAAGAGACGGTGGAATAGGCGCATTTCTCTCCCCCTTGATGGAAACAAACCTCAACGAGACCGCAAGTTAACGCGGATTCTACACCGCGAGGTGGATTACGCGAGAGGCCATTCCAATTCGCCCAGAAACCGCTCGTCTTCGCGCCAGCGCTCGTGTACGCCGATGTGCAGATCGAGGAAAACGCGCGTCCCGAGGATCGCCTCCAACTCCAGCCGGGCCTCGGTTCCGATGCGCTTCACCATCTCTCCCCGCTTGCCGATCACGATCGCTTTCTGGGAGTCGCGCTCGACGTAGATCGTGGCCCAGATGCGGATGATGTCCTCGCCTTCGTTCTCCTCGAAACGATCGACGGAAACGGCGGTCGTGTACGGCAGTTCATCCGCCGTATGGGTGAGCACTTTCTCGCGCACGATCTCGGCCGCGAAGAACCGTTCCGGCTGCGTCGTGTAGTCCTCGGTCGGATAGGTCGCAGGGCCTTCGGCAAGGTTGGCGAAGAAGAGGTTGACCAGGTCCGGCACGGCGTCGCCGTTCGCGGCGGAGATGGGGACGATCTCGTCGAAGAGGCCGAGCGAGCCGTAGTGCTGCATCACGGGGAGCAGCTTGTGCTTCTTGAGCTTGTCGATCTTGTTGAGGATGGCGAAGCGCTTGACGTTCTTGGCCGCGCGCAGCATCTCGACGACGTACTCGTCGCCGTTCCCGAACGGCTCCGAAGCGTCGACGATCAACGCAATGACGTCGGCTTCGGAGAGGCTGGACCGGACGTGATCCATCATCCGGACGTTGAGCTTGTGCAACGGCTTGTGGATGCCCGGCGTATCGAGAAAGGCGATCTGCCCCCGCGGATCGTTGAGGATGCCGACGATCCGATTCCGCGTCGTCTGCGGCTTGTTCGAGACGATGGAGACCTTCTGCCCGAGGATCCGGTTGAGCAAGGTGGACTTGCCCGCGTTGGGACGGCCGACGATGGCGATGATTCCGGATTTCGGTGAGCCCGTCATTGCTGGCGAATTGAAAATTGAAAATTGAAAATTGAAAAAGGTTGGCCGAGCGGAGCCTCTTTCAATTTTCCATTTTCAATTTTCAATTTCTTCCTCCTTACCCCACTCCAGATCCCTGCTCACCTTCACTCGATAGATCCGCCGCCGGTCGGCGCGGTCCACTTCGAACTGGTAGCCGTTCTTCTTCACGATCGTGTGCGGCGCGGGGACGCGGCCGAGGGTGGTGAAGATCAGGCCGGCGACGGTCTCGTAGTCGTCGCCGGAGAGGTCGGCGTCGCCGAGCATCTCCTCCAGGGTCGAAACGCGCAGCAAGCCGCTCACCAGGAAGGTGCCGTCGCCGAGGTCGACGATCGTCGCTTCTTCGTCTTCGTGCTCGTCGGAGATCTCGCCGACGATGTCTTCGATCACATCTTCGATCGTGATGATGCCGGCGGTGCCGCCGTATTCGTCGACGACGACCGCGACCTGCAGATGCTCGCTTTGGAACTCGCGGAGGAGGTCGCTCACCTTCTTCGACTCGGAGACGACGTAGGGCGGCATGGCCAGGTCGGCCGGCGCCTTCTGCTCGCCTTTGAGGACGCAGTCGAAGATGTCCTTGATGTGGACGAAGCCGATGATCGTGTCGATCGTGTTCTGGTAGATCGGGATGCGCGAATACTTCGACTCGCTGAAGGCCTTCGCGAGCTCTTGCAGCGGCTGTTTGGCGTCGAAGGCGAGGACGTCGATGCGCGGCGTCATCAGCTCGCGGGCCATGCGGTCGCCGAAGTCGACGATCGACTGCACGAGCTTCCCTTCGCCCTTCTCCAGGATGCCCTCTTCCTGGCCGAAGCCGATGAAAGCCTGCACTTCGTCGTCGGTGACTTGGTCGTCGCCCGGCATGCTCACGTCGTCCCGCTCCATCCGTTCGACGAGGCGGCGCAGCGGATAGAGCAGCGGCCAGAACACGAAGTAGAAGAAGTGCGTCGCGGGGATGATCGCCCGGATCATCGGCTCGTCGAGCGACTCGGGGAAGAAGGCGAGGACGAACTTCCAGATGACGACGACCGCGATCCAGATCACTGCGGTGAGGAAGCAGGCCGGGCCGACCCGCTCGGCGTCGAAGAGGACGATCGTCGAGGCAATGCCGATGACGAGGGTGATCTGGAGCAGCGAGCCGCTGACGAGTTGGAGGTTCTGCGCGTCGAAGCGCAGCCAGCGGTTGCCCTGGCGCTCGGCATCGCCGGCGAGGCGGCGGAGCACGACCGGCCCCACCTGCTGTGCGAAATGCCGAGCGGCATCGAACAGGAGATAGAGCAGGCCGCAGACGACGGTCAGGACCAGGGCTACGACGTGCGAGCTGCTACTTCCCATCTCCGGTGGCGCGGATTCTACTTCAGGCCGGACAAACGGCTGAATTCGTCGTCGGTCAGCTCGATCCCCGCCCCCGCCACGTTCTCCTCGAGATGCTCCACGCTCGACGTCCCGGGGATGGGCAACATCACCTTGGCCCGTTTCAGCAGCCACGCGAGCGCGATCTGCGCCGGCGTCGCCTCATGCGCCTTCGCCACGTCGGCCAGCGGGCCCTCACCTTTCGCCAGCTTGCCGACGTTCAGCGGGAACCAGGGGATGAACGCGATGTTCTCCCGTTCGCAGTAGTCGACGACGCTCTCCCACTCGCGATCGCCGAGGTTGTAGCGGTTCTGGACGCTGACGATCTCGAGCGTCTTCCGCGCTCGTTCGATCTGTTCCACCGTCACCTCGGAGAGCCCGACATGACGGACTTTCCCCTCTTCCTGAAACTTGCGGACGGTGCCGAACTGGTCGTCTTCCGGAACGCCGGGATCGATGCGGTGCAGTTGCCAGAGGTCGATGCGGTCGACCTTCAAACGCTTGAGGCTTCCTTCGAGATCTTCGCGGAGCTTCTCCGGGCGGCCGTTCTCCACCCACTTGTTCGGACCGGGCCGATTGAAGCCGCCCTTCGTCGCGATCACGAATCCTTTCGGATACGGCGCGAGCGCTTCGCCAATCAGCTCTTCGCTGACGTGCGGGCCGTAAGACTCCGCGGTGTCGATCAGGTTGATATTGAGGTCGACGCAGCGTCGCAAAACGGCGAGCGCCTCTTCCCGATTCGCCGGCGGTCCCCACACGCCCTGCCCGGTGATGCGCATTGCGCCGAATCCCAGGCGATGGACAGGCAGGTCGCCGCCGAGCTGAAACGTTCCGGAGAGAGAAGCATCGAGCGGGCCCGGCCCGCTGCGCTTGTTGGCCAAGCCTTCACGAGGTGCAGCGTCCTCACCGGCCTCGGCGGAAGTGATGACATCGGGCGATGTCATGGGAGAGGTCTTCGTTTCCATGGCGGCGTTCAATTCAAGAACATCGCCACGAGCGCGGCGAGGAGCGTGACTTTCATCAGCATCTCGGAGCGCTTGTGGAGGATCGGGAAGCGCTCGTCGCGTTTGTGGATGGCCGGCTCGAGCGAGAGGATCTCGTACAAGACGGCCGCGGCCATCAACGCGAGCGCGGCCCAGCGGATGCCGATCCACACGCTGCGCGCATGCGTTTCCCACACGAGAAACTTCACGGCCGCGGCGAGGATCGTCACGACGAGCGCCGCGAGTCGCACGCGCGCGAAGCGGCGCAGGATCGCGCCGAAGATGCCGCCCGCTTGCGGCCGCGGCAGCTCGCGGAAGAGCGCCGGCGCGGTGAGTGCGCCGAGGGCGAGCGCGCCGCCGATCCAGACGGCGAGGCCGAGGTGGTAGAAGAGGTTGGTGACGAGATGGAGCCAGTTCGGCACCGCGGCATTGTAGTTCCGGCCGCGGCGTTATATTGACGCGATGCTCGCCCCGGTCCTCCTCGCCGCTGCACTCGTGCTGCCTCCCAACTCCGCGATCCTCCTGAAGTCGGGGCATCGCCTCGAAGTCGTCGGTGGCGTACGAGAAGAGAAAGGGCAGTTGCTGTTCCGCGTCGAAGGCGGGTCGCTGTATTCGATCCCGATGTCCGAGGTGGATGTGGAGGCGACGATTGCCGCCGCGCAGCCGCCGGCGGTCGTCGTCGCCGCGACGGAAGCGAGTCGCATCAAGGTCAGCGACGAGAAGAAGAAGCAGTTGCTCAAGGAGCTGGAGGCGAATCACAACGGGAAGCCTCTGCCTCCGCCGCCTGCCACTCCCCCGCCCGCTCCCGCTGCGGCCCCCGCGCCCCCGCCCGAGCCCGCGCAGTCGCTGCGCAACCCCGAGGAGTGGGCGTGGCGAACGCGTGCTCGTGCTGTCGATGAGGCCGTGCGCCAGGCGGAGGAGAATCTCGCGCTGCTGACGAAACGCGCCGAGCAGCTGAAGTCGCAGATCTCCGGCTTTCTGTCTCTCGGCTTCAACCCGCGGCAGTTCTCGTATCAGACGACGCAGCTGCAGTACGTGCAGGAGCAGATCCCGGTCGCGGAGCTCGAGGTGCAACGCGCGAAACGCGCGCAAACGCAGTTCCGCGAGGACGCGCGGAAGCAGAACATCCTGCCCGGTTGGCTGCGCGATTAGAACAAAACGTAGGGCCGGCTCTCCAGCCGGCCGCAGTCGCGAATGATGCGGCGGGTCTCGCCCGCCGCGACCGTGCTTCATGGGGCCGGCTGGAGAGCCGGCCCTACGTGTCAGAGCGTGCCGAAAACGGAGGCGCTGGCCCATACCGACGGGGCGCTATCGGCGCCGCCGCGCTGCAGGAGCTCGAGCTGCGCGGCGCGCAACGCTTCCGCGGGAGACGCGCCGGTGACGTAGTGGCGATGGAAGGCGTGGAAGAGGTTCGCGCCGTCGATGTCGCGGACGTCCCACAGTGTCGCAACGACGCCGCGCGCGCCGGCTTGCAGGAATGCGGAGGCGAGGCTGTCCGTGCCTTCGTTGCGTCGGATCGGTCCGCGTGCGGTGCTGCATGCTGCGAGCACGACGAGCGGCTTGGAGGCGAGGCGACTCGCGCCGATCGTGAAGGCGGTCAACGCCGCCGGCTCGGTATGGCCGGATTCAAACAACAATGCGGAGCGCGCGGGACGTGTGGTGTCGGTGCGGGCGTGACCGGCGAAGTAGACGAGATCGACGGCGCCGGCGCGTTCGAGAAACTCCGGCGGGGCGATCTCTTTTCCGGAACGCAATGCGCCTCGCGTGTAGTTGCGCGCGACGGAGCTCGCTTCGGCTGCGACGTAACGCAGCGGTTCCAATCCTTCCGGCTGCGCCTCCGCGACGGCGAGCACCGAGCCGCTGCGCGGGACGCCTTGCGAACGGAGGAACACGCTCGCACTGGACGCCGTGGCAAGCGTGTGATGTGCGACGAGATAGCGACCATCCGGAGCCACGAGCGCGGCGAACGGCAACGCTTGCAACGTGCTGTCGGACGCGATGACCAGGCGATCGGTTGGCGCGAGTCCATCCGCAATCGGTGCGAGCAGCTGGTCGTAAAGCCAGCGTCCGTGATTGCGGATCGCGGTTGCATCATTCGAGTGGATTACGGCGAGGTGCTGCTCTACGCGTTTCTCGATTGCGGCGCGGCCGATGGGAACACGGCGATGGACGATGCGTCCGTCGCGGACGAGCCACAAGTCCGTGCTCTTCTCGAGCAACGCGATCTCCAGAATCGCGACGCCATTGGGAACGCTGCGCGCGATCGTGGCTGCATCGAGCGGCTTGCCGTTCGTCTGCTTGGTTGCAAGACGTTCGAGCAGGCCGCGTGCGCGTTGTTGCTCGACGACGGTGAGCGCTTCGTCGTTCCGCCCGTTCTCGATCAGCTGGTCGATCAGGCCGTCGAACAAACGACCGGAGCGTTCGAAATACGCGACGCGCATCGTCGGCTCGAGCGTGGCGCGTTGCTTCTCCATCTCGGCGATGCCCGCGCGATAGTCGCTCTCCGCCGCCGTCCGGTCGCCAATCGTGAAGTGCGCTTCAGCGCGCGCGGCATAGCCGTTCGCCGTGTGCAAGCGCCACGCGTAGCGATCCCAAATCCGCAGCGACGTCGTCAGCGAATCGATCGCTTTCGCCGGCTGCGACTGGGCCATGGCGCTGCGCGCGGCGATGTACTCGATATCGGCGAGTGTCCAGTCGCGCGTGCCTTCGTTCTTGATCAGCAGCGCCTGTTGCCGCGCCGCGTCGATCGAGCGATCGGCCTCCGTCGGGCGGCCGAGTTGAAGAAGACCGAGCGCGCGTTGGCCGGCCGTCCAGGAGAGTTTCTGCGCGTCCTTCATCGCATTCGCGAGTGCGGCTTGCGACTCGAGGAACGCCAGACCGACGCGCGTCCGTCCATTCCGCAACATTGCAAACGCCGCTTCGGCGTAAGCGACGTACATCCGCTCCGCATCCGCATTCGTCTCATCGCTCGCGCGCAACGCGGCGAGGCGCACGTCTTCACTCTCAGCCGCATCACCGACGGTCTCGTAGTCGGTGGCGATGAGCTCTCCGATGGAGACTTCGTGCTCGGACTCGCCGCTTGCATGCGCCGCTTCGCGCGCGGTGTTGAACGCGTCCAGCGACTCGTAGACATGGCCGTTGCGGCTCAGGACGAGGCCGCGCGTCCACGCCGCTTCGCACCGCATCGACGGATAGCGATCGCCCTCGGCATGCAGGCGATCCTCGATCGTTTGCATCCGCTCCAGGACGCTGTCCGCATGTCCGGCGAAGAACGCGGCGCTCGCGCTATAAATCGCCGCCGCGTCTTTGAGCGGCGAGCCTTCCCGCTCGAAGATGCGCGCGGCTTCGCCGAAGTGCGCCGCGGTGCGCTCGCCATCGCCGGCCTCACTCGCGTTGCACGCGGCTTTGAACTCGCGAAAGCCTTCGCGCAACTCGAGCCGCCTCGTCGCCGCATGCGCCACGACATCTGCGAGAAACGGATCCTGCTCCGCGCGCACGGCAGCCATCGATTGCATCAGCGACAGCAGCGCGGGATCGCCGCTCTCGGCCCATTCGGGGAGGAGGATGTTCTGGATGCGCGTGCGCGCGTGCTGGGGATAGCGTTCGACGAGCCGGCGGATGGTCGCGGCACTGGCGCCAGCGACGAGGCCCAATTTCTCGGTTGGCCAGTCGAACCTTGGCGCCTGCAACTGCGCGACATGCTGCCGGGCCTCGGCCGCCCAGCCGCTCGCGGCATCGATCTGCAGATAGCGTTGCCAGCCGGCGATCGCCGCGGGGCGGTTCGCCACCTTCTCCATCGCCAGCGCCCAGTTGAACGCCGCGGCGGGAAGCGTCGGGTCGAGCTCGCGCGCCAGGCCGGCGTGCTCGGCGGCGTCGAGATAGCGTCCGAGCGCGATCTCCGACGCGGCCAGGTCACTGAGAATCTCGGCATTCGTCGGCGCCTCGGATGCCGCCCGCGCGAAGTGCTCGCGAGCGTTGGCGGTCATCCCTCTCGCCAGTTCGGCGGCGCCGAGGCGATGGAGTTGGTCGGCTTTCGTTGCGGGAGTTGCGGGCTCGAGATCTTCCGCATCAAGAGGCGCGGGAGCTCCGGAGCGCAGCGGCGCGTACTGCGACTTCGACATTCGCGCCTCGGTCGCCCGCGCAGGTTGCGGCGGCGGTGTTCGCCAGCGCGGCAGCACCGTCGTTGCGACCGCGAACAACGCGGCGAGCAACACGATCCCGATCGCGATCCGGCGACCTCCCGGAACGAGCAGGCGTATGAAGCGAGTGGATCCGGCGCGAACCGTTCGCATCTCCCGAGTTGTCGTGAATCAGAAGAAGGATACGCGGATTTACGGCAAAGCGCGACTCGCGGGAAGCCGGCCACCCTTCGCCCTGCAGAGGGCGAATCTCCGGATGCGGGCGATGAGCGCACGTGCCGGGAGATCCTTCGCCCTCTACGGGGCTCAGGATGACACTTGTGGGCGGGAATGTGCGGAGTGTCATCCTGACCCGCGAAGACGGGGAAGGATCTCCTGATGCAGGCGCCGAGCGCACGTGCCGGGAGATCCTTCGCCCTCTTCGGGGCTCAGGATGACACCTGCGTGCGGGAACGTGCGGAGTGTCATCCTGACCCGC
>JAFAVZ010000373.1 GCA_019242175.1 Acidobacteriota bacterium | reverse complement strand
TCCCAAGCGCGGAACTTATCGCCGGCGTTGTAAGTGAAGTACGGCGTCCCGGAAAACGCCGTGGCGCCATTGATCGGCGGCATCAGAACGAGATAACGGCCGGGGTTGTTGATCGCGCCGCCGCCAATCGTGAGTCCGTAGCGATCGTGATCGAACCAACGGCGGTTGTAGATCATGAAGCCGAGGAAGTATTGGGAGGGCGTCGTGGCGTTGCCGCCCGTGCACTTCACGCCGCCGCCCGTTTCGCAGCCGGCGTCGACGGTCAACGAAGCCGCGGCCTTGCTGACGAACGCCGATGGATTGTCGTGATACTTGACCATGATGCTGTCGTCGGTATGGATGCGTTTGCGGTCTTCATTGCCCAGCGTGTCCGTGCCGTAATACTGGTTGCCGACGATCGACAGCCACGTCGTAGGGCGATATTGCACCTGCAATCCCACGCCGGGCGCCTTCGCGAATTTGCCGTAAGACTGCCAGCCGTTGACGAGCCAGGGCTCGATCTTCAACTTGTCATTCGGAAAAATCTGCACGCGCACGCCATTGAAGAACCACGGCGTGTTCGACGAGACGTAAGACGGCTGGTAGGTCCAGTTGTCGAAGTTGTAGTAGCTCCACAGTCCGACGTAGGACATGAAGATGCCGGCCTGCACGTTCACGCCCTTCCATTTGTCGAAGTGATAGCCGCCGTACGCTTCGGAGACGTAGCGATAGCCGCCGTCGAGGTTCCATTGGCCGCGTCCGGGGCTGGCGTCGTTGCGCGGCGTTGTGAACGAGTACATGCCGAACTGGGTCATGAGCCGGGCCTGTACGTTCTTGTAGTTGAAATCGCCGCCGATGCCCATCTGCGTCAGCTGGAATTCATTGTGGCGAAAGACCTCGCTGGAGCCGGAGATCGTGTCGTCCTGCGGCCGGTTCAGGCTGAAGTGATAGGCCGTGTCGACGCGCAGCTCCCCGGTGAAGATCTTCGTGGAGAGCGGGCGTTCGCTCGGGCCGTAGTTGCCCGGCGCCCAGGAGAAATCATCGGCCCGCGCTACGGTCGCGAGCAGGAAGAGGAGCATTGCGTATTTGCGCATACGCAATGAATAACGCCGAGCCCGCGGCCGGGTCCGGAGGAAGGGCGAAGCGGCGTCGAAGGAAACCCGAAGGATTGCCTAGCGGGGCGGATAGATGCCCTTCATGGCGATGCAGTAGGTGAGCGCGAGTAGCTTGCCCTGCGGCGATCCCTCATCCGAGTCCGGCCACGCGCCGCCCTTTTCGGATCGCTGCTCCGGGGTGGCCGCGCCCACCGGATACGCCTCGCGCAGATCGGGAAGGGCGAAGGTCCGCGCTCCGTCTCCGCCGTACGTGTTCCCGAGGATGCTGAAGAGCGCCGTGTTGAATTCGATCAGTGCCAGCTCGCCTTCGCAGCGGTGCCAGCCTTCCGGCGCGAAGCTGCAGGCAAACGTGCGGACCTCGCCGAGGTAGGGATCGGGCCACGGGTTGTCGTCGCTGTTGACGTCGATGATGAGGTTCAGCGCCAGCCGCGCGTGACGGGCCTTGGGCCGCGCTTTCTCGACGGCGATCGTTCCCTTCGTCCCCAGCGCCGCGCCGTCGGCGCGATGCATCGGTGCGCGGCCGCGCAGGTCGGGGAGTGCGAACGTGGTGCGGCCGTCGCCGCCGTACTTGTTGCCGATCTGGTCGAACAGCTTTCGATGGTCCGCGACGTTGAGCGTAGAGCCGTCGCAGAATCGCCAGCCGCTGGGTGCGTAGTTGCCGCCGAAGAGTCGAATCTCACCGAGTGCCATGAGCGCGTCCTCCCTGCTACCGGCTGGGGTAAACCCCGTTGATGCAAATGCAGTAATTCACAGCCACGACTCCCTGCTCCTCGGTCGGCACGCTGGAAGAGGGCTGGACCCGATCGCCGACCGGATGCCGCTCGCTTCGATGGATCGCCACGGCGGCACGCAGATCGGGCAGCTGGAACGTCGTCATGCCATCGCCGCCGTAGATGTTGCCGACGAGCGAGTAGAGCGCCTGGTGCTCGCGGATCTGGAGCTTCTGACCGTTGCACGGCATCCAGTTCTCGGGGACGGCGTCGAACGCGAACGGACGGATCTCGCTGATGTAGCCTGGAACCATCGTCTCTCTCCCTCGGGAGGATGATCGCACAGACGAGGCCGTCTGAGTCGGCGGTGTCATCCCGCTCGGCGGTGTCATCCCGCTCGGCGGTGTCATCCTGAGTCGCGAAGACGACGAAGGATCTCCCGGCACGTGCGCGTGTGGCCTGCATCGGGAGATTCTTCGCCCTCTGCGGGGCTCAGAATGACACCTCTGCGGTGGCAAACGGTTCGGCGGTGTCATCCTGAGTCGCGAAGACGACGAAGGATCTCCCGGCACGTGCGCGTGTGGCCTGCATCGGGAGATTCTTCGCCCTCTGCGGGGCTCAGAATGACACCTCTGCGGTGGCAACGGCTCGGCGGTGTCATCCTGAGTCGCGAAGACGACGAAGGATCTCCCGGCACGTGCGCGTGTGGCCTGCATCAGGGGATTCTTCGCCCTCTGCGGGGCTCAGAATGACACCTCTGCGGTGGCAAACGGCTCGGCGGTGTCATCCTGAGTCGTGGAGACGACGAAGGATCTCCCGGCACGTGCGCGTGTGGCCTGCATCAGGGGATTCTTCGCCCTCTGCGGGGCTCAGAATGACACCTTCCTACGCTCCCAGCGGCTCGGCCATGAAACGGTATCCCACCCATGGCTCGGTCACTAGGTAGCGTGGCGTTGCGGGCTGCGGCTCGAGCTTGCGGCGCAGTGAGCCGACGTGGAACCGTACCGCGTCGTTCGTCGTGCCGGGCGCGCCTTTCCAGACGGTCGCGATCAGGTCGTCGAACGTGATCGGGCGGCCGGCATTGCGTGCGAGCAGCTCCAGGATCGCGAACTCGGTCGGCGTCAGGCGCACGTCGCGTCCGCCCTGCGTGACGACACGGCGGTCGATGTCGATGACGAGCTCGGGGAACTCCAGCGTCGGTTTCGGCGACGCGGCTTGCGGCCGGCGAAGCTGGGCGCGGACGCGAGCGAGCAGCTCGGCCATCGAGAACGGCTTGACGACGAAATCGTCGGCGCCGAGGTCGAGGGCGCGCACTTTGTCGGTGTCGGCGCCGCGGACGGAGAGGACGAGGATCGGCACCGCGCTGCCCGATCGAATGCGGCGAATGAGCTCGAAGCCGTCGAGGCGCGGCATCGCGAGGTCGGTGAGCACGAGCTCCGGCGGCTCGACGCGGAAGCGGTCGAAACCATCTTCGCCATCGATCGCGGTGGCGATGTCGTAGTCGCGCGACGCGAGCTGTTGGGCGACCGTCGCGCGGATGGCCGAGTCGTCATCGACAATCAAGATCTTGTTCCGCCGGCCCGGCCGGCAGCGTTGGTTGGTCAAGCCTTCACGAGGATTCCCGTTCTCCTGGGCAGCGGCGGCGTCCGTCGATGTCATTGGAGCGCTCCAGCGGAGTACGGCATTTCCGCCGCGGGCAGATCGAGCCGAGCCGCCGCCCCTCCTTCCGCCCGGTTTGCGAGCGAGACCTCGCCGTGGTTCGCGGTCGCCAGGTTGCGCGCGATCTCCAGGCCGAGGCCGGCGCGGCCGGCGTCGCTGAGGCCGAGCGTCTTGTCGATGCCGGGCCCGCGATCGAGCACTTCGAGCCGCACGCGGGACGCATCGACGGGATGGCGTCGCGCGAGCAGTTGCAGATGCGCGCCGGGAGGCGAGAGACGGTCCGCGTTCTCGATGAGGTTCACGAGGATCTCGACGGCGAGCACCGGATCGACGAAGGCGTCGGGACAGTCGTCGTCGATCGCGACGTCGATGGGGCGCCGTTCGCCGATCGACGCGAGGTGCTCGCGCGCGGAGTGGAAGAGATCGGATGCGGGCGAAGGCTCGGGCCGCGGCACCGACTTGCCGGCCTCGAGACGGGCCATCATCAGCAGGTTCTCGATGCGGCGGCGCAGGCGATCGCTTTGTTCTGCAAGCGCGCGGACGATCGCCATCGCCGTCGCATTGCTCGCGATGGCGCCCTGCAGATGATCGAGGCCGAGCGCGATGGAAGTGAGCGGCGTGGCGAGGTCGTGGGAGACGGCGCGGAGAATCGACGTCTTCAGCGACTCCGACTCGCGCAGCGCGTGGAGATGCGCGCGCTCGGCGAGGTCGCGTTCGCGTTCGACGAAGATCGCGAGCAACGCGGCGACCGATCGGAGTGTGCCCAACGCCGCTGCGGAACGGCGCACGACGAGCACGCCGCCGACGCGGCCGCCGATGCTCAGCGGGAGGTAAACGTCTCGCCCGCTCGCGCTCGGGAACTCCAGCGGCTCGCGATGCCGGCCGACGCCGGCGATCAAGTCTTCCGTCTCTTCTTCGCGCACGCCGAGCCAGCAGACGACCTGTTGCGTTTGGGTGCTCTCGCGAAAAAGAATCAATCCACCCGCCTCCGCCCCCACATTCCGAAGCACCCGCATCGTCGCCTCGGTCAAGCTGCCCACGTCGCTCGTGGCGGCGAAGACGTCGATGCTGAGCGTGTAGAGCGCCTCCAGCTCGCGCCGTCGGCCTTCTGCGATCTCGGTCTCGCGGCGCGCGGTCACGACCAGGCGGCTGGCGATGAGCGACGCGAGGAAAAAGGAGCCGAGCGCGACCCAGTTCGCCGGATCCTGAATGGTGAGCGTGCCGGTCGGCGGCAGGAAGTAGAAGTTGAACGCGAGCGTGGCGGCGACGGAGACGCAGAGGCCGACCGCGAGGCCGCCCCAGACGGAGACGACGAGGACGAGCACGAGGTAGGCGAAGCCGACAGTCGTGGCATTCGTGTCGAGCGCTTTCGCAACGAACGTCAGCGCGGCGACTGCGGCGCCGCCGGCGAGCAAGCGCAGAGCGTTTTTCATCGGCGTCTCGCAAAGAACGACGGGGCGAAGATCCAGAGGAACATCACGACGTTGCGCAGGAGCGGCTGGTGCGGATTGCCGATCAAGGAAAACCAGCCGTGGCCGAGACGCGTGGTGACGATCATCTCGACGGCGATCGACATCACGAGCCACGCGGTGCCGACGCTGAGCGCATGCGAGACGCCCGCCTCGCGAGCGGCGAGAAACGTGTAGGCGAACGCGACGCCGAGGATGGTGGAGATCGTCGCGATGGCGGCGATCGTCGGCGAGAGGCGATGCGCGCCATACACGAGCGCGGCGGCGACGAGCCAGGAGCCGAACACGAGCGTCGAGGTCGTGAGCGGATGATGCTTGCGCAGCGCGAAGGGGATGAGACGGGCGGGGAACGCGACGATGCGCTGCGGGGCGGAGTGCGTCAGGGTGGTCATGCCGATCCTTCCTGACTCTCTTCAACGCGGGGCGAAATGCGCGCTCGCTAAGAAAGGCGAAGGACGGCCGCAGGGAAAGCGAAATGGTTTGCTAAGAAAGCATTAAGGCGGGACCGGTGAGCGGGCGTCTCACCCGCGTCCGCGGCACGTCTCGTGCCGCGGTCCGTGCGCA
>JAFAVZ010000244.1 GCA_019242175.1 Acidobacteriota bacterium | reverse complement strand
GCCCCGCCGCCGATACGCCCAACACATGTAGGCGACGGAGACGAAGAACGAGGCCGGCAATCGATTCTGCTTGCCGATCTTGCAGGCGAGGAGTGTCGTCTTGCCGCCGAAGCCCATCGGCCCGATGCCCGACTGATTCGCCTTCTCCACGACGCGCTGTTCGAGCTCGGCGAGCACCGGATCGTCGTTGGTGTCGTCGAGCGTGCGCAGGAGCTGCTCTTTCGCGAAGCCGTAGCCGGTGCCGCGATCGCCGCCGATGCAGACGCCGAGGATGCCCGGGCCGCAGCCCTGGCCTTGCGCCTGGAGGATGCAGTCGAGGATGGCGTTCTCGACGCCTTTGAGATCGCGGCCGCCGAGGTCCGGGTGCGGGAGGGAGTATTGAGCGTTCATGTTCTCGCAGCCGCCGCCCTTGAGCATCAACTTCACTTCCACGTGCGGCTCGCGCCACTGGTGAAAGTGAAAGACCGGCGAGCCGGGCCCCGTGTTGTCGCCCGTGTTCTTCCCCGTGATGCTGTCGACGCTGTTCTGCCGCAGATACCCCTTCTTCGTCGCCGCCCGCACCGCCTCCGTGGCCGTCTCTTCGAAGTCGATCTGGTCGTATCCGACCGGGGTGTGGACGTAGAAGAGGATGGTCCCCGTGTCCTGACACAACGGCAACGAGCTCGCTCTCGCCAACCCGATGTTGCATCCGATGACGTTCAAGGCGACGTCCGCATTCGACCCTTCCGCCTCCTGCTTGCGCGCGTCCGTGACCGCCCGCACGACGTCGTCGGGCAGGATGGTGGACGTCCGCCGGATGAGCTCGAGCAGACTCTCGAACAAGGCTTGCTGGGCGGGCGGCTCAGGGAGGGGGGCGGTGGCGGTCATGGCGGGGGGAACTCTATCGCCGCGGAGAGCGTGTGCCAAGACTGCGCTACCAGTGGAGCGTGTGCAGGCCGGGGATCGAATCGAAACCGCGGTCGTTGGTGAGGAGAGGGACATTGTGCTGGAGACAAATGGCGGCGATCCAGAGATCGTTGCGGACGTTCTCCCCAAAGCCGGGATTGAGCTTGCGATGAACGCGGATCTCCGCGTAAAGGCGCGCGGTGCTGACGTCGGGAGAAAGTACGGTCCAAGCCCTCAGCAGCACGTCTACCGTTGCGGTCTCTTTCAAGCGATTGCGCGCGCCGAATGCTCCTACGAACAGCTCTCCGACGACCGGCAGCGGGACGAGGATCGAGCTCGCCTGATCGATTTGCGGTGGGCGATATTCGTTTCGGAGATAGTCGATCGCTGCCGTCGTATCCACCGCGATCGCGCCTTCGATCATGGCCATTTGTAGCCCGGCACCGGATCGACGAGTGGGAACTCCTCCGCGATGATCCGAGCCATCTCGTCGCCCGCTTCTTTCGAGAGGATTCCGCGAAGATGCGCCCAGGGCCGGGCGGAGTCCGCCGCGTCAACGGACGTTTCGACCGCTACCGTCACCTCCGCATCATTCGCCACTCCTTCCAGCGGCTCCACGAGGCGGAGCACGTTGTTGGCGGCGTCATAGCGGGCTTTGAGGGTCTTCATGCCCTCCCAATGTAGCTTTCGATTGGGAACATTCGCAAGAGAGCCCGGGACCATCGGTTGCATCGGAATGCACGGTAAGAATTGCCGGTTTCGTGATCTGAGTCTGTGCGACTCAATGTGAGGCAAGACTATGAATTTCAACAAACTAACCGTCAAAGCGCAGGAAGCGATCTCGGAAGCGCAGGGTCTGGCGCGAGGGGCGGGGAATCCCGAGCTGACGCAGGAGCACCTCCTGCTCGCGCTTCTTCGACAGGACGGCGGCATCGTCACGCCGCTCCTCAACAAGCTGGGGCTGAACCCGGCCACCATCGAGACCGAAGTCGCGGCGGAGATCGCTAAGTTCTCCAAGGTCGGCGGCGCCTCGGCGGAGCCGCAGGTCGGTCCGTCCTTGCGGCGCATCTTCGACGCCGCGTTCAAGGAAGCGGACGACTTCAAAGACGAGTACGTTTCCACGGAGCACTTCCTCCTCGCGATCGCGAAGTCGGACACGACGGCCGGACGCATCCTCAAACGGCATGGCGTCGCCGCGGACGCCCTCCTCAAGGCACTCCAGGCCGTCCGCGGCAATCAGCGCGTGACGGATCAGAATCCCGAAGACAAGTACCAGGCGCTGGAGCGCTACGGCCGTGACCTGACCCAGCTCGCCCGCCGCGGCAAGCTCGATCCGGTCATCGGCCGCGACGAAGAGATCCGCCGCGTGATCCAGGTGCTCTCGCGCCGCACCAAGAACAACCCGGTGCTGATCGGCGAGCCCGGCGTGGGCAAAACCGCCATCGCGGAGGGGCTCGCCCAGCGTATCGTCAACGGCGACGTG
The DNA here is from genome assembly GCA_019242175.1 of Acidobacteriota bacterium. Classification (GTDB taxonomy): domain Bacteria; phylum Acidobacteriota; class Thermoanaerobaculia; order Gp7-AA8; family Gp7-AA8; genus JAFAVZ01. The sequence continues at coordinate 18 of JAFAVZ010000244.1, read as the reverse complement.
CCGGAGGGCCTCAAGGAC
>JAFAVZ010000238.1 GCA_019242175.1 Acidobacteriota bacterium | reverse complement strand
TCTTCATCGACCGCGCGAACGCGTCCCAACACCCGGTCTTCTCCCGGCGCGATGACTTTCCTTTCCGCGACTCTCCCGAGAATTCCGGCGGCCGCAGACGGCTCGTCGAACGGTCTCGATGCAAGTGGTCCAGTTGAGTCTTCGCGCGCAATGGCGTAACCGAGATCGGCCGGCAGCACCGGCCGATCGCGCAGATACCAAATGATCGCGAAAATGGAGAGCGCCGAAAACGCGGAAAAAAGAGCGAGCGCCCAACGCTTCAAAAGCGTCGGCGGTGCGACGAGGATCTCCAGCTGGAACGGCCGGATGACGTGGAAGTCGTCATAGGGATTTTCGAGCAGCGTCGTGACGAGCGTCAGCTGCGGAGGCGTCGACGGATCACCTCCCACCGGCCGGCCAATGCGCATACACAGCTCGTGCTGTGCGAGCAAGTCGGTGCCGCTCAGCGACCGGCTCTTGTACCAGGCGCCCGGATCGGGACCCGGCTTTCCTTCGATTTCGAGCGGCAGGCCGTCCAGCCGAAACGTCGCCTGCCGCAGCTCTCGATCGAGCACACTCGGATCGGGCGCGGTAAGGACGGCGCGAATGGGATAGCTCGAACGATCCGGATGTGGAAGCTGTCCAGCATCGAGATGAAACCCGAAGGAAGTGCACGTCTCCTCGCGCCAAGCGAGCGCATGACCCGTTTGCGCGCGGTCGGGGAACGGCGACAGGGCAAGCAAAGGATGGACTTCGACACGATGCGCGTGTTGTCCGGCGAGTGCTCCGACCACGGCTTCCGCACGCCTCGCCTCGACTTCCAGATATCCGACATACGGCGCATCGGGCAATTCAGGATGGACACGGAATTCGGCCGTGATGTCATATTCGCGCCCTTCGTCCGTCACGCGAAACGCACCTGGCGCGGGTCCCGAAGGATCACTTTGCCATGCATATCCGGTCGGCGTGCGATCGCCGAAGGTACGAAACGTCAGGGCAACCGGCCCAGGATCGCCCTTACCGATGGAGGAGCGAACGAGCACTCGCAACGGAAACGGCGTCGCGGCGAGCGTTCGCTCGGTCTGGTCGAGCGGCGGCGCGGGACGCACCTCGATCGTGACGGCGGTCGGTCGGAGGACGGCAACGGTGCCGGCGTTCGCGTCGGAATCGAACGCGTGGTTCCCCGCCTCGGGACGAACGACCCACGTCACCGAATAGCTGTCGTTCTTGGCGGACGCGCTCTGCACGCCTTCCGGCGCGCTGACCGGAGCACCAGACGGCGATCGCATGCGCAGTGTCGGCGGCTGCGCGCGCGGGACCATCACGACCACCGCGACATGCTCGGGCTTTTCGTTGCGCTGCAGATCGAGTGTCGTCACTCCAGGCAAAGGACGCGCGGTATCGGGCGTGAAGCCGAAGCTCCGCTCGAAGATCTGGAGCATGTAGGAAAGCAGCTGCGTGCCGTTCGGATCGAGGAAAACATCGCCCACAGACGTACCCTTCGGCGAACGAACCATCTCGTCGAAAAACGAACGGTTGCCACTCGCCTCGCTACCGAAGGCGAGTACATAGAGCCGGATGCCGCGCTGTTCGAGACGTGGCCCGAGCTGTTGGCGAATGCGCCGCAGCTCCTCGTCGCGCGTGTCCTTCTCCGGCACACCGTCCGTGATGAGGACGATCGTCCGTTCTGCCTGCGCTGGCCGCTGCTCGAGATCCTGCAAGGCGGCTGCGATCCCCGGATAGAAGTAGGTCATCTGCGCGTCGTAGGGCAGGGCCTGAATCGCCTTCACGAAGGCATCGCGTTTACCAGTCTGTGCCTCGATGCGTGTCCGGCGACTGATCGGCGGTGCAGCGTCCGCTTTCGGCCAACGCCAATCCTTGTCAAATGGGAGGACAACGAAACTGTCGCCCATGCTCGGATTCGGTTTCGCAAGGTCATGAAGCAACGTGGTGGACAGCAACGCGAGTTGGTTGCGGTCGTTTTTTTCCATCGACTGTGAGAGGTCGAGGACGACGCGGATGTCGCGCGAGGCCATCGCTGGCCAGGCGAGCGCGAACAACGTGATCCCTACTCCGAATACGCGCCTCATGACCGGCCTCGAGTGGCAATGCGGAAGTAGGGGCCGCGATCGCCGATGCGATAGACGTCGCCGCCACGAGCGCGGCTGCCAATCGCCGGAATACCTTCCCAGTCGCCTTCGAGCGTCTCGCGATAGAGAGAGAGTCCCCGGCCCGGCATCACGCGCGCGCCGCCTTTCTCCGCGTGCAGCGAGGCCAATGCACCTTGCGCTTTTCCAGACACCCTGTAGTCCGCGTGAAGGTACGCGCGCGCGTCGCGATAAAAGCCGATGCCTACCCCTTTCCATTGCAGCACGGGCTGGGGCGTCTGGTCCTCGAGCTCGTAGCGCTCAGGAACGAAGACGATGGCGAGGGTGCCGTGAAATCGCGTCGGGAGAAGGAAGCCGGCAACCACGAAAGCAAGAAGCAAAAGGCCGAGGATGAGAAGAATCAGCCAACCCCAACGTTGCCAGAAGGAGAGACCGTGTACCTGCCAGCGGAGGCGGATCGGAATCTTGTGATCCGCAGCGTCGCTGCCTGCGACCCTTAGCTCGAGCCATGTTTCCCCGTTTGCTTTGGAGGATGGTGCGAGGCGCGTGGTCGCGAGACAGACCTCGAAGCGATCCCCCTTTTTCGCGACGCGCGCATCCCTGCCCGGCACGAGCTTGCCGCTCGGCAGACGCATCGTGAGCGTGTGGCCGGACGGCGTTGCAAGCAGCTCTTTGAGCTCGAAGGGAACTTCCCCTTCGTGCTCGGCGCGCAATGCGAGCGGCCGGCAGACCTCCGTCTCGACACCGAGCACGCCCAGATCCACCTCGATCGGGCCGCCTTCATAGTGAAAGCGGCCTGAGACCTGAACGACGGCGAGGACCGTGCGGTCGACCATGGGGCTGCGCACGCGGAGGCGCACCGGTACGCTGCCCGATCCGGTGAACGTACCCAGGGCGCTGAACCTGCCGTCGTTCGTCGCCGCGTCTGGATGCGCGCCGTTGTCGAGCAGAGTGATTGTCTGTCCCTGGAACTCCGCCGTGACGGCGACGTCGCGCAAGAGCTCGGGATCGGTGATCGGTTCCCCATCCCGCCCGGCGTTGATCGCCGCAACGAGTCTCGATCGTGCGCCGGCGATGGTGACCTTCGGCTCGAGCAGCATCGGCGTGAGAGCCGAGCGCTGTACGACCGCATACGCGACGCCCGATCCTCCGCCGGCGGCATGTACGGTCCAGCGTCCCGTGGTCGGGCGCTGAAGATACGCAACCTTGTAAGCGCCAGCGCCCGGCCACTGATCGACGGCGTAGTTCGCCGGCACGCTGCCTCCCGGACCATCGAGAGAAACGTCGCCCAAGGTGTCATCTCCGTAAACGACGATCCAGGCTTCGTCGACATTCGGCTTGATGTCGAAAGCAGGTTGCGCGGCGACGAGGTTGTCGATCTCGTACGGCGCCTGGACGATGCGCCGAAATGCGCCGGCGAACGCTTTCATCGTTTCGGCGGGCGTAGAAACGCGCCGCGGCGTGAGACCCGATTCCGTCGCGAGCTGCGTGTCGCCGCGGCCGAAGACCATCGCCTCTACGGCGACGCCTCCCGCCGTCAACTCCTGCACTTCCTTCTTCACGACCTCCGGCCCGTCCGACCTGCCGTCGGAAAGCCAGATCACGGTGCGCGGCACCGACGTCTCGCCGTGGCTTTCGAAAATGCCCTGCGCCGTGCGAAAGGCGAGATAGAACATGCTGTTGCGGATGCGCTGCTCGAGATGCGCAGGGAGTTGTTGTTTATAGGCGGCGTCGCCTCGGCTGGGTCGGATCAATGCGCCGAGCTTTTTCGCCCGCGCGTCCGCTTCCCAATCGCTCGCCTGCTCGACCCTTCGACAGGTCTTGGTCGGGTCTTCTCCGCACGGGATGGAGTCGCCGGTCGGCATACTCGGGATGACGTCCGCATCGTCATCGATTCCAAGAAGCCGCACGACAGCGAGATCGCCCGGAACAATGTCCGCGAAAAGCCGCGTGACGAGGAGCGATGTACGCGCCGGATCCATCCCCGGATCCCGCATGGAGACGGAAGTGTCGACGATGACGACGACGTCCGCGGCCGCCGCCTTCGTCTGCGCGGCGGCTCCTCTCGCAAGTCCGGCGCACATGCATGCCCCCAGAAACAGCCGGAATCGCGATCGCCGCCGAAGCATCTCTGAGAAAGACACGCCGCGCGCGCAGAGGTGGGTTTCGCCACTCGAGACTCATCAGTCACGCGATCGGCAGGCGTAAGCGGCCCGCCTCGTCGTAGTAGCGATGCTAGAGGTGCGTACCACCTTGCGCCGGGGTCGTGCTCGGATCCGCGTTAGGCGGTATTGGGTGGTAAACGTCCGTCACTCGGCCGGCGGCACCGCCGAGGTGATACAGGTACAGCGCCTCGCAGCACTCATCGCCCCAGGCGGGTGAGCTGCACCGCGATCGTCATGCTGCGCACAAGACGCTCTTCCGCGTCCGCCGTCGCCGGCGCCACGTACTCCGCCTCGATCGGTACCTCTTCGGTTCCCTTCTTGGCCCGCCAGTAGTCGCGCGAGGCGTTGCACACAGAGGCGACCACATATCGCTCCAAGTCGTGCACCGTCGCCCGGCGCCGCAGGTACGCGTCGAACACGGCATTCACCACCTGCTCGGCGTCCTCTTCGGGTATGTGGAACTTCGTCTGGCTGATTACGCGGAGCCGCGCCGCCAGCTCTTCGTTAGGCTTTCGTGATCGCGTCCTCAACCGGCTTGGACGCTTCCCCGGTACTCTCTCTCGATGTATCCATCGCCGGAGTATAGCGACCGGCCTTCATGGCTTCGGCCCTGCCGGAACCGCGTAGTTCCATCACACACTCGGTGTGATCCGGCGCGGCATTTCCATACCGCGGCAACGACTGACTTTTTTCAGTGCCTTGGATGCCTCGTCACTCACCGCTAACGTGCTCGTCGCGCGTGCCGGCTGCCACGGGACGCTCGCTGCCGCTCCCTGCGGCCCTTGTTGCTCCTCTCACAGCGATGCGGTCGGCGCGCCCTGCCGAACATCGCATGCCACCGCGGCTGACTTCTTTTTCACTTCATTGCCGCGTCTTCGGTGCCTCGCTAATTGCTCGCCGGCAGTCGTCGGCATTTTGAGTTGTGCCGAAGCGGGAACTTTGTGCGCGTTCTTAACCCGCCGCCGGCTGCCACACTTCTTTCCCCTCGCCGTGAGCATTCCTGTCCTGCGGTGTCCTGCAATAGCCGCCGATTCGATCGATGCAGTGCGCCAGCTCGCCCGATCCGCGATCCGATCTGCGATCGATCCGCAATGGTCCGTGATGATCCGCGAAGGGATGACTCCGGAGGTCCGAGGCAGCGGCGGCCTCCGTCGGTCGTCGGCGCATTCTTCCGCTCCGCGTCGGGCGTCGACGTCGTCAAGGGTTCAAGTGCGTAGACACGGCCCTTGACGACGTCGGCGGCCGGCGCGACGTTCTCGCGACGACGGCCGGCGGAGCGGGTGGGCGGAGCACGGCGTATCCAACGCCGCTGATGATGCACCCAAGCCAGCACGCGACACGCCGCTGGTCGTGTCGGCCTATTGCTTTTGATAGGCCGCACGGCCGCGGCGGGCCGCGTGCTGGCATTCGCCACTCCCTACTCACCGACGCTTAGCTGCGCGGCGCCGGGCGATGCGGCGAGGCGCTCTGCGCAACAGCCCGCGGCGCCGCGTCAGCTACAGCGCCGCATGACGAACGATCGTCTCCGTTGAGAACGGGATGGGAGCGGCGATGTGGCGCGCGGGGGCGCGCCGCGCGGAGGACGCGTGCCGCACGCGCTACCGATCGCAACACGACGAGCCGCGTTGAAGTCCGGCGGCCGCGCGTCAGCGCGAGGGCGGCGCGCCGGGCGCACCAGGAACGCTGTCCGCCCAAGTCTGTGTTTGGCTGCTCGGCCGCCGTCCCACGTCCCACGCAGGCTGCTCACGTAGTGCTCACCGCACGAGCGCGCGACAGCGCGCGTAGCCACTCGCCCGCGGCCGTGTCTGCCACAACACCGACTTGGGCGGCACACCGAGCACTGCTCGTCGCATTCTACGAAGCCCACTCTGCTCTCTCAGGCAGCCGGCCTTCCCGCCACTCTCGAATGATTTTCACAGCTGCTCGCTGAAAAACTTTTTCTTTCTCGTCGCCCGGCATTGGTGATAGCAACTCGACTTGACCTGTTGCCTTGTCAATCTCGAACCGACCTACTCCTTGCCTGTCGGCCTCGAACCGGTACTGCGCAGCCCGAGCGTCCTCGCTCTCTTTATTGATCTCGATGTAGAAGGCCATGCTTACTCCCCCGCCCAGTTGCGACCTGCTCGAAGCGCCGCATTATGAGCGGTTCGATAGTTCGTCCTAAAGAGACTTTCAAATTTGGACTCAAAAATCTCGTGACGCAACAGATCCACATCCGACGGTACATGATCGCCTGCTGCCAAACGACTCCAAGCATTCGCAATATCGGGATCAGCATCGAACCTCTTAATTCCAGCATCCAGCCCATGTTCTCGAAAGAAAAGGTGTTCTTTGATTCGAGCCACGCGTGACTGTGCCCATCCGGTGTTCTTCGCAATACGAGAGACATCCGACGCGTCCGCACGGATGTCATCGTAAATTCTCTCTGCGCGATCCCACGCGTCGATTCTTTCAGGATCGATGATGCGCCGAGCCCCTGTCTCCGACAGTTGACGTTGTTGCATCTTGAAGCCGACGCCGCCCATCACTCCGCCCAACACACCGCCACCCGCGATACTCGCGAAGTAGTCGCTGCTGGTGTAGCCAGCCCCACCTGTTGCGCGGTCGTAGATATCACCCGTCACGGCGGAAAGAGCGCCGACGCCCGCGCCAATACCTGCACCCCGAAGGATCGACATGCCTAGAGTTCCAGACGCACCAGCCCCCAAACCGCCGGTGGCCCACGTCACGCCGATTTGCACTCCCGCTCGGCCGACTTCGACTCCCGTTCCACGCCAGTAGGCGCCGCGGTCGCCGTTCTCCTCCCAAGTCTCGTAAAGATCATCGTGGCGCGATACGAAGCCGAACGTGGTGATGTTGTAGAACGAGTACGCCCAAGCCTTGGCATATCCCCACGACTTCCTTCCAACGCTGTCGCTGTAGATGTCCTCCTCGAACCCCATGGACGCTCGAATGCTCTCGCTGAGGCCCAATGGATCCCGCCCATTGACCGGGTCCATCCCGAACGCCGCATACAGATTCGACGAGTCCACGTACCCCATGGGGTCCGGCGTGAGCCACGTGCCGGTCGACGGGTCGTACCATCTAGTGCGGGCGAAGATCGCGCCGTTTGCGGGCTCGCGGTACGGGAGCAGTTGGAAGTCGGTGAACAGGCGCGCGTGGGACGTGGTGCTCGCGGCGAGATAGAGATCGGGGACCTCGTAAAGCGTCTTCTCCGCGGCGGGTGGGGCGGCGATGATCGCGTTGATCGTCGCGATCGAAAGGCGGGTGTAGGTTGGGCGGTCGGGGGCTGAGCGTACGCCGAAGGCGGCGTCGGCCCACGACGGGGCGGACATGATCGGTTGGTTGCCGTAGTAGCCGGCGCGCAGGGAGTTGAGCATCGCGATCTCGATGCTGGTCACGTCGGCGGCGGTCGACATCGCCGTCCAGTCCGACGGCGTCACTTTCCACACGATCGTGTTGTCGTTCTCCGTAGTCGGCGTCGCGGTGCTGGTCTGCAGCACCTCCTCGCCCTTCATCGCTGCGAGCCGGACTCCGTTCGCCACCGTCGGAGCGTTGAGCTTCTCCGTGAGGTGCGCCTTGATGGTCATCTCCTGGAGGACGCCATCTTTCGCCTTCACCTCCAGCGTGATCTTGTCCACCAGCGCGCCCTGGATGTAACGCGGCGCGTCGCCGTACGAGTCGGCGTAGAGCACCCGCTCCACGATCGTTCCGTCCGAGCCGTTCACCACCGTTTGCAGCGAGCCGGTCGCCGCTTCGTCCGAGAGCGACAAGTAGCGTTTGACGCTTCCGCCGTCCGCGACGAGCACTTCCACCGGGTCGTCCATCGCACGGTCCCCGTGCACGTACTGGCGGAGCAGGCCCGCCGTCGCCTCGACCTCCGTGCCCGACGGCGATCCATCCGGCGGCTGGCTCAGGCCGGCGCGGAAGATCGACACCAGGCGGTCCGTGATCGGATCCCATACGAACGTCACATCGGCCGGCAGTCCGTCTGCCGTCTCGTGCGTGGTGTCGAGCACGCAGGTCTCGTTGTCCGTATTGCTGCAAGCACGGCGGCCGACCACTCGGCCGTTCGGGTCGTATTCGAAGTCGATGCGCCGGGCCTGGCTCGCCGTCGTTTGCGGGCCGACCTTGCGCACCATCCGCGTCACGCGCTGGAGCTCGTCGTAGCTGTACGTCCAGACCGAATCGCTCTTGCGGCGGCCCGACTCGACGTCGTACGTCCGCGCCCCGTCCTCCCCCACAGTCCGCTCGATCATCGCGTGCACGGCATCCTGCTCGGCCGTCCAGCTCTGCGGCTCCACCGTCTTCGCCTGGCTGCCCAGCGCGTCGTGGATGGTGTCGTCCGTGTTGACGCTGCGCGTACGGAAGTCCGCAACCGTGCGGCCTTCCGTCACTGTCGTCGCGTGCTCCTTCGCGGCGACGAGCGACGCCTCGCGCAGACGCCCCCGCGTGTCGTAGTTCCACGTCGAGTTGCGGTCCTGCAGCCCGATGTCCGTCGCTACGTGCGCACGCAGCGCCGAGTCGCGCTCGAGCTTCGTCCCGCCCATCGCGTAGTCTCCGAACCAGTAGCCGACCTTGTTCGGCATCCCGTTCCGCGGCGTCGTGCCCGAGTCCGTGCCCGGATCTGCGTAGCCGTAGTCGGTCAGCAGCGTGTACGGCGGCGTCAGCGTTCGCGTGCGCGACGCGGGGCGCCCGAAGCCGCGCGCGTTACTCTCGAGGATCGCCGCCACGTTCGGGCTCGCACCGCCGGCCGACTTCGCCGTGCCGAGCCGCGAGTTGTTCCCGCCCGCATCATGCTCCTCGGTGATCCAGCCGCGCCAGGACGAGTCCGGATCCGTCGCCGGCACCGTCTGTCCTGCCGCCGGCATCCGCCAACGCAGGCGCTCCGCGCCGTACACCGACCAGTAGTGCTCCTGCGTGTGGACGTCTGCCACCTTCGGGCTCGCGTCGAGGCCGCTTTCGTTCGCGTAGCGCACCGAACGCGTGCGGCGCGGGCGCCCGTAGAGGTCGTAGTCCTCGTACTCGCACGCTGCGCTTTTGTTCGCAGCGCGATGCAGACGACCCGCTTCGTCGTAGTCATAATGCAGGACGCGCGTCGTGCCTTCGGCCGGGGTCGTGCTCGGGTTCGCGCTCCGCGGAGTGGCATCCTCGTAGATGTCCGTCACCCGGCCGGCGGCGTCGTAGTAGTACGAGAGCCACAGGCCCGCACGGTCCTTCGTCGCCGCCACGAGCCCCGTGGTGTTCTCATACACCGTCTTCGTGCCCGTCGCGTCCGGATACGCCACGTCGTTGGTGCGGCCCAGCGGATCGGTGCCGTAGGTCGTCGTCTTCTCTGCCTCGTCGGTTCGCGACTTCGGGTTGCCGAGCGCATCGAACGTGTAGTCGACCGTGCGGTTGTCCGGATGCGTCACCGACACCGCCAGGCCGCGGCCGTCGTACTGCGATGTCATCGACGAGGTGAAGCCCGGCGGACGCACCGCGCGGACGTTGCCCGCCTCGTCGAGATCCATGTGCGTCTGCGCGTTGCCCGCATCGACCACGTCCACCGCGCGGCCCAGCGCGTCGTAGTTCGTCATCGACGTGTACTTCGCCGTCGCCGCGCGCGGCTCTTCGACCAAAGTCGTCGACGGCAGGTCGCCGTCCCAGCCCGAGAACGTCTCCTTCCGGAACACGCGGCTCTGCGCCGGCTGATTGCCCGAGCCGGCGGGCGGGGTGGACGGATCGCCGACGCCGCTTCCTTCGCCGGCGAGCGTCTCGATCACCCGGCCCGCCTTGTCGCGCGTCACCTTCATTACCCGCGTCACATCCGCCTCGGTGATGTCGGCGCCGGCGCCGGCTACCTCCGCGGTCGCCGTCAGCGTCACGGCTCCCCCGTTCTTCAGCTCCTCGCGCATGGCGAAGAAGCGCTCCGCATCGACCTGCGCGTTGCTCCCCTTCGTCCGCCCCGCGTTCGTGTAGGAGAACGTCTGGCGCGACGTCACCGCGCGTGTCGGTCCCGTCTTCTTCGCGTACGTCGTCGTCTCGACCGGCTGGTCCCATGCATCGAGCGACACCGTCGCCAACGTCCCATCCGACTGCAGGACCGAGGTCGTGCGGCCGAATGAGTCGTACGTGCGCAACGTCGAGGTGCGCACCCCGTCGGTCTCGAACGCCGGGTTCCCGTCGTAGTCGTAGGCCGTCGACGAAGCGACCTTCATCGTGTTGCCGGCATCGTGACGTTCGATCGACGTCACGCGGCCGAGGGCGTCCATGGTCGTCTCCGTCACGACACCCGCGGCCGTGCCGACCTGCGGATCCGTCGTCGTGGTCCTGCGCTCCGACAGGTCGTACGTCCAGCGCACCGTCAGGCTCTGCGCCGTGCCGGCCACTATCGCGTTCGTGGTCGTCGTCTCGATCGCGCGGCCGAGCGCGTCGTACTTCGCCGTCGTGTCGACGTTCGGGTTGTCGAGACCACTCTGGATGCGGCGATGGAAGCGCAGATGGCCGCTCGCGTCGTAGCCGAACGTCTCGTTGGTCAACACCGCTTGCTCGCGCGCGACCTTGACGCTGATCACGCGGCCTGCCGCGTCGCTCCGCGTCGTCGTATCGACGAGGCGATCGAGGTCATGCTCGACCACGATCTCCCCGCCGTCCGACGTGAGCTTGTAGTCGTAATGCGTCTTGCGTCCGCTGCGATCGACGTCCTGCAGGCGGCCGCGGGCGAGATGCTTGTTCGTCGCATCCTGATATGCGGCCGGGTAGAACGTAGGCTTCACTTCGAACGACGGATCCTCACTGCCGCCCGTGGCCAGGCGGCTCTGCCTGGCGAGCTGCCCGAGGTCGTCGTACTCCAGCTTCGTCTTCACTTCGCCGTCGGTCATCTCCACCGTTTTGCCCGAGCCGCTGCTGGGCGACGGCACCTCGCGTTTGACCAACGCTCCGCCATCCGCCTGCTTGCTCACCGCGATCGGCGTCGCTGTCCGGAGCGGATCGGCGCCTGCCGCATTATCGAAGTCGATCTTCGTGACGAGCACGTTCGAGGGCCTGTTGCCCACCTGCCCCACCCGGTCCTCGCGCCGCACCTCGGTGATGATCTCGCCCGGGATGCGCGTCGAGCCCGCCACCGCCGGCACGACCGTGAACAGCGTTCGCAGGTTCTGCGTGATGACTCGGTCCGGCACCCCTTGTCCCGTGTAGTGATAGACCGTCTCCCGCGTCTTCGGCGACGACGCCATCGTCACCGGCGCCGCCGCCGGGATCGTCGCCACTTCCAGGACCGGCACGTCCACTTCCTGCATCTTCGCGACGTGCTTGTGCTGGTCGGCCGACGTCTCCAGCTCGTATGTGCGCTTCTGGCCGAGGATGTCGACGACCGTCGCGTGCGGGGTGCTGTCGGCGTACGCGAACGTCGCCGACTTCGCGGCACAACTCGTCGTGTAGCTCGCGCACGGCCAGATCTGCGTCTCGACCCGGTCGCGATGAAGGTTGGCGTCGTTCGGCAGGCCGTACGCGAACTCGACGCGGGCAACGCCGCCGTTTGCACCAGCGTTCTCCGCCGGATCGGTGGTCGTCGTCAGATTGCCGGACAGCTCGACCACGTCGTTGTACGCCGTGAACGGACCCTGGTAACCGTACGTGACGAACGGCCGCTTGCTGCCCGTGAGGTCGTATGCATTCGGCGCGTCTTGCGCCTTCGCCGCTTCCGGCAAGAGCACCGTCACCAGCCGGCCCGACGCGTCGTATCGGTACGTCACTTTCCGACCGCGCCAGTCCACGATCTCTTTCAAGAGGCCCGGGTAGTTGCCGGTGACGTTCGTGTCGGCATCCGAGTACCAGGTGATGTTCGTCGTGCGATTGACCGGATCGACAATCTTCGCCAGGCGTCCGTCCGGCGCATACAAGTAGTAAACGACGTTGCCCTTGTCGTTGCCGCTCATCACCTTGAGCGGATCGGCGAACTGGTCCGAGCGCGCGACGAGGCGCCCGTACTCGTCGAAGTACGTGCAGCGGTAGCGCTGATCCTGCAGACGCCAGCCTCGTTCGATGCGGCTGAGCTTGAGGAACAGGCCCGCCGGCGACTGGTAGTCGACGAAGATCACCGGCTCGCCCGGCGCCGACGGCGTAGCGCCATTCGTCAGCGGCTTGAACGTCCACACCTCTCCCGCCGCGTCGCGATACTCCACGTTCGCGTCCGGCATCAGGCGCAGACGTTCGGTCAGGATCGACTCCCAGCCGAAGCCGAACGCCGACGCTCCCATCGTCCGCGAGCGGTAGGTGCGATCGACCGCAACGTCGATCCCCGCACGGCCCGCCGCGAGCAGGTCGAACGTCGAGGTCTCGACCTCGCCGCTATGAAGGTATGTGGTCTCCAGCAGACGACCGTTCGCCACTGGCGGCGCCTGTCCCGCCACTGCGATCGGTGTCGGGCGGATCGTGTCGGCCATGATCGTCGGGATGCGTTTCTCCAGGCGGCCGAACGAGCCGAGGTATGCATAGCCGGTCTGCGTGGCAGATCCGGGGTCCTCGGGGCCGAAGTCGGTCGTGCCGGCGGACGTGTACTCGGGGCGGACGTCGATGAAGCGGCCGGCGGTGTAGAGCTCGAACACGTCGGGTTCGGGCTTGTTCTTCAGGTTCGAGGGACGCTCGCAGGCGTGGCAGCCGGCGTCCTCTTTGTTCTGCGTCGTCGTGTTCGCGGGCCAGGTCCACTTCTCGCTCGCGCGGGGGTCGGCAACGGCCACGATCCACGGCGAGATGAAGCGGTTCCACGCGCGTTGGAAGCGTAGTTTCTGAACGTCGGGATCGGAGACCTCGGGGATCAGGCGGGTGAGCTTGAACTCCGATGGCGCGCGGGGGTCGACGATCGCGGCGCGCGAGCGTTGGCGCAGGTGGGCCCGCGGCAGCGGGTCGGGCATCTGCAGCGACGCGGAGCCGGGCACGACTTCACTTTCCACGGCGAGGCGCAGCGTGTTGTTCGCCGCGCCGAGAGACTCGGCCATCGAGCCGGGCAGGCTCACTTCGATGCGGAACGCCGCGGCCGAGCCGGTGCACGTCGCGCTGCTGCAGTTCACGAGGCCGGCCTGCGGCGTGATGCCGAGCGGCGTGATGCCGCCCACCTCTTCGAGCTTCTGCTTGCCGAGGTCGGAGACGATGCGGATGCGTGGATCGGAGGCGGCGACGATCTTCACCGTCTTGCTGTCGATGTTCGCCTGGTAAAGGATGCCCGTCTCGGGATCGATGATCGGTGCGAGCGTCGACGTGTTCGGATCGTTCGGATCGAACTTCGACTGCCAGAGGATGCGCGGGTCGTTCTTGCCCACTTCCACCCAATACTGGCCCGGTACCGGCGCCGCCGGCGCGCCTTGCAGCGAGCCCATCGCGCTCGGGAAAAGCTCGCCCTGACACGTGATGTCGGCGCACGCGGAGAGCGTCGAGACTTTCGCGCTTTCGTCGATGTGCCCGAGGTCGATGAGAAGGATGCGGCCCGCACCGTCGACGACGCTCGCAAGCTCGGCGCCGGGGATCACGCGGACTGAGTACGCGCCGGCCGGCGTCCACACCACGTCGACGAGCGAGTCGTTCGTCAGCTTCCCGTTCGCATCGAGCTTGAGCACGAGCAGACCGTAGTCGCGTGCGGCGACGAGGCCGTAGTTGATCGGCGCGGGCACGCTCGCGCCGGTCTGCACAGGCGTGCGCGTGTAAATCGCAGACGAGTTGAAGCGGCCCCACGGCTGCGGCAACGACGCGCCCTGCGGACCGGAGAACTGCGCCTGGTTGTAGAGCGTGCGCAGTTGGTTGAGGCGCGGATGGTCGAACGTCGGCATCCGACGCGCGAGCACGAGGCCATCCGACGGACGCTTGCAACTCGGGTCGGTCGCGCGCGGATTCAGCGGATCGACGTTCGGATCACCCTCCAACTGCTGCGGCGGAACGACCTTGAGATCGAGCACGCCCATCGCGGCGTGCAGGCCGTAGAGGACGAGCGAATTCTGCAGCGGGTTCGGCACCCCCTGCCCATTCCGCACCGGAATGATCATCGCCTCGGGTGCCAGAGATAAATCGGGGATCGCGCATTGGCGCCCGTTGTTCGCGGCCTCGACCGGATCGCACGCCACGGGCGGCGGCGGGGTCTTGTCGCACTGCATCGGGTTCTTCGCGTCGGTGATGAGCACCTGTTCGGTGATCGGCGTCTGGGTGTCGGGAGCCTTCGGCGTCCAATCGTTGGAGTCGACGGCGTTGAGGTCGTACACGCCGACGCCGAAGCCGAAGAGAGTGATGACGCCGTACGTCGTCATGTTCGTCGACTTCACGAACTTGTCGGTCGTGCGGCCGATCACGCCGTCGATCGCGGACGTGCCGGTGCGCGTGACATCCGTCGACCAGGAGAGGCCGAGCGTTTTGTTGCGGAACGTCGTGCGCTGGACCCAGTAGTTGCCGGACTGGTTGTAGGTGATCGGGATGTGCAGCTTCACCCATTCGGGCGCGCCCGCGATCGGCGTGACGGTCGCGCCGTACTGGTTGATCACTTCCTGCAGCGACATCTCGGGTGTGTCGAAGTCCTGCACGAGTACCTGCATCTTCCGCGGAATCGCCTCAGGCTTCGTGGTGACGATCGAGTCGCCCTGCGGGATGTTGGCGGCGGTGCCAAGGGAGTAGCTGACGATGGAGCTGCCTTTGTGGCAGGCGATCTTCTCGCCGCACGGACCGGCGCTGTTCGAGCCGTCGTTCTTGCGTGCGATGAAGTCTTCGACGCGGTACGACTGGATGTAGCCGAACATGTTCGCCTGCACCGTGGTCCACAGGCGGCCGTGGTTGTCGGTGGCGAGGGCCCAGGTGCGGAAGGACTCGGACGGCTGGTTGACGTCCTGGGAGCTGGCGAACGGCTTCACCACTTGGCCGCTGGTGAGCGCGGCCGGATCGGAGACGTCGTACGCGAACACGCCGCCTTCCTGGGCGTTCATGAAGAGGACGTTGCCGCTCAGCGCCATGTCGCGCGCGGAGCCGGACGGAAGATCGAACGTGCCGAGCTTGCCGCCGGGCGCGCGGGTGAGGAAGTCGAACTTCGCGCCGACCGGGCCGCCGCTCGTGGTCGTGGTCGTGCCGTCCACCGTCTGCTGTTGGCCCATCTGCAGGAGACCGGACGCGTCCTTCACGCCGGAGCGGACGACGATGCGGTACTTCTTGCCCCGGCCGAGGCTGGCCGGGAGGATGACGCGGATGCGGCGGTCGCCGCTGTCGATCTTCAGGTCGGCCTGCGACGTGATGTCGACAAAGTCGGTGCTGCCCGGCTCCGTCGACTGCAGCGAGATGATGTCCGAGAGCTGATCCGGCACCTGGATCGGCTTGTCGAAGACGACCTGGAGCGGCGCGGTCGGATCGACTTCCTTCTCGCCGATGAGGAGGATGATGCGATCGCCCGGCTTGCCCTTGATCGACATGGGCGTGGCGAGACCTTCCTGCTGCTGGCCTTCATTGCCGCGCGCGACGTTGAAGCCTTCGATGTGAATGTTGTTCGGCAGCCCGTTGGTCGTCGACTTCGTGACCTTCAGGATGTCGTTCTCGTACTGCAGCGAGATGCCGCGCCGGCTGTCGTCCGTGAACTCGGGCGAGATGAGGTCGACGACCTCGAGGCGGCCGGGGCTCACGTACGTCGGATACGGGCCAACCGCCTTGTCGGTGATGGTCGGGTAGAACGCCGCGGTGAGCGGATCGCCGGGAGGCGCGGCCTGAAGCTGGCGTTCGAAGACGGTGATGCCGGTATCGCCATCGACGCCGACGAGCTTGACCGCCACGTTGGACGGCATCGGCATGAGGACTTTGCCGCTCTTCTGGCTCAGATAGAAGCGCGAGCCGTAAGCCCAGGCGAAGATCTCTTCCAAGCTCTCGACGAAGATCTCGTTCGTCGGCGAGACGGCGGACATCATGGCCCAGGTCGGCGAGACGTTCATCGCCATCGCGATGTAGCTGCCGGAGGCGATGATGCCGAGGAATGCGGCTTTCACGTCGGCGGCGGTGGTGAGGCCGTTGAGGTTGTTCGCCGTGACGCGCAACGCGGCCTTGCCCGCGGATCCGCCGAGGGCGGTGGTGAGGTCGCCGCCGTCGAGACGCATGGCGTCGACGACCATGATGCGCGGGCCGCGGACGGACATGCCGAGCTGGCCCAGGTAGGCGCCGCGGCTCGTGTCGAAGCCGGAAGGCGTCGGGACGGAGAGGTCGATCTGCTTCTTCGCGATCCCGTCGAACTGCACGTTCACGCCGCCGAGGAATGTGAGGCCGGCGTCGAAGCTGGGCACCGACGCAAACACCTCTCGCGCCGCGGTTCCCACCTCCACCCTCGTCGGCACATCGAATGCGCCGGCGGGGACGGTGATGGTGATGTTCTCCGCCGTGGTGAAGGTCACGGTGCGGGTGGGTGGGGCGATGAACGCGTGGCCGTTCGGGTCGACGAAAGGTGTCAGGGGGACGACGGCGATGATGCCGTGGGTCAGGGGGTCGAGGATCTGGAGATCGATCTCGTCGGTGAGCGTCACGGCGTCTTCGGCGTTCGTTCCGACCTGGAACGTGAACGAGCCGTCGCTGGTCGCGGTGGTCTGGTAGCGGGTGATGAAGTCGGTCCCGCGGCGTACGGCGACGGCTTGCGCGCCGGCGGGCAGCGAGCCGGCGAGGCCGGTCACGGTCGCGCGGCCCTGCGCGTCGGGGATCGAGATGTGGATGCGTTCCGTGTGCAGCGCGGCGTTGTTCGCGCGGGTCGAGAAGTGAAACACGAGCGTCTGGCCGAAAGGCGTGCCGGAGCGGCCGCGGAGGGACGGCTCGACGCTGATGACGTAAGACGTCGCGGCGTTCAGCGTGGCGCCCGGCGCGAGGGTGAACGTCACGTTGCTGCCGGTACCGTCGGTGCGCGGCGCGGCGACGACGACGCCAGGCACGAGCGCGCCGCTGTCGGCGTTGCGCAGGAGGATGCCGTTCGCGACCGACGCAGAGTCGATCTCGTCACGGAACTTCGCCTGGATGAGGAACGTGTCGGTCGCACCCAGGATCGCGTTGTCGGCGGGCGTCAGCGACTCGAAGCGCGGTGCCTGGCCCTGGAGCGGGAGGCTGCCGACGTGGAGCTCGCGTCCGGCTTCGACCGCCGCAGCGGTGTACGCGACGCCGTCGCCGGTCGCGGTGGAACGCGGCACGAGCACGAACTGCGACGCGGGCTGGGCAACGATCGGGACGGCGAAGATGCCGGTGAAGCGGGTCAGGTCGGCGACGCCGAGAACCGTTGCACCGTCGAGGCTCGTGACGCGTCCGTTCGCGACCGGCGTGCCCGTGGCTGCGCCGAGGCGGAGGTCGCCCCAGGCGAAGGCGATGGGCTGGTTGGAGACGAGGACGAGATAGCGGCCGTTGCGGAGGATGCCGTCGACGGGCAGCTTCGTCGGATCGATGGCCGTCGTAGTGAAGAGGCGGACGGTGTCTGTCGCCGAGGCGGCGAGCGTGGTGCGTGCGGCAAGGCGGAGCATCGCGCCGAACGGCGTCTTGTCGAGGACTTCCACAACGATCACCTGCGCGTTCGCGGCGACGCTCACGGACGGCAGTGTGACGGTCGCGCGGGCGGGCTTCAGCAGCTCGGGGGCGGCGATCGGATCGTCGATGCCGTCGCCGTCGAGGTCGATCTTCGGCGCGTTCGCCCGGGTCATCGCGAACGTGAAGCCGGCGGCGATGCGGAAGCCGGCGACGGTGCCGAATGCGGCGAGATCTTGATCGGAGAGCGAGGCGACCGTCGCGGACAACGCTTCGGACGTCGCGCCGGCGGGGATCTCGACGGCGACCTTGTCGTCGCCCGGAACGCGTCCGCCCTGCACGCCGATGAGCGCGCCGCGATCGATGCGGCCGGGGTATTCGACGACGCGGATGTGATCGACGCCGTCGCGCAGCGTGACCGACGCGGCCTGCGTGGTCGGCGCGAGGTGGAAGAACGCGGTGCCGAAGTCGCCCTTCAGCGTGCGGTAGAGCAGGAGGTCGGTGGCGAACGGCGGATCGACGAGCGTGGTGCCGTCGGCGAGGTTGAGCTGCTCGTCGATGAACGCCTGCACGGCGGTGCCGCTGGGGTACTTCTTCGCGCCGCCTTCCACGACGAGCTTCGCGGTGCTGCGCTGCGTGGGGAGGACGGTCTTGGGGTCGACGTCGAAGGAGTGGCCGGCGAGCGAGGAGCAGTCGGTGGGCGTGACGCACGGGTTGTCGACGCCGCGCAACGCGGCGCCGGCGGTGGCGGCGGGCGGCGTCACGAGGCCAGTGCCTTTGTCGGCGAAGACGAGCGCGTAGTTACCGGACAGGGAGATGTCCACCGTGACTTTGTGCGTGTCGGCGTTCGGGGTGAGGACGGCGGCGACGGCGCGCCATTCATCGCGATCGTTGTCGTAGGCGACGAGCGAGAGCGGCTGGGCCGCGGCGATCGCGTCGGCGCTTTCTTCCGCGGTCAGCGTGAACGTCAGCTTCGCGCCGGGCAGGGGCGTCGAGGTCGACTCGTCCACGAGGATCTCGGCGGCGGCGAGCGGCGACCAGCCGAGGGGCAAGAGGCCGGCGAGGGATTGGCCGCCGACGGAGGTGAGGAGGACTTTGCGGCCGGCGGGGAGCGAGCCGGAGGCGAGCGAGAGTTGGGCGGCGCGGGTGACGACGGTATCGCCGCCGTGGTCGAGCGTCTGCGCAGCGCCGGTCGTCGTGACTTCCGGACCGCGTTCGGCGAGGCGGACGTCGATCGGCAGCACGCCGGCGCCGGCGCTGACGACGACCTGGCGCCAGATCGTCGTGTGGCGCAGCGCGCCCGCGCGCACCGTGTACGCGCCTTCGGGCAGCACGCGCGTGTAACGACCGCGCGCGTCGGTGAGGATCGTCGGCTCGGCGAGTGATGCGGGCTGGAGGCGCGCGGCGGATTTCGCAGCCGGCGCGGTGCCGCCGTTGCGGGAGAACGCGCCGATCGGCTGCTGGATGTCGAGCGTCGCGCCGGCGAGCGGGCGACCGGTCGTGGCGTCGTAGACGGCGCCGGAGACATAGCCGCTACCGGTGGTCGTCGGCGGTGCGATCGACGTGGAGAAGACCTGGCGATAGTCCGCTGGGAGCGTGAGGCCGGCGGCGTCCTTCACGTCGCGCTTCACGACGAGTGTGATGGTGTCGGCGGAGAGGTCGGCGGTGGTCTCGACCGTTGCCGCGTCGCCGCCGGCGTTGAGCGCCACCGTGCCGCTGACCGCGCTGCCGCCCTCGGGCGTCAGCTGAATCGTGCCGGTCGGGCCAACGCTCAGCGTCGCGCCGTTCATCGGCTTCGAGAACTGGATCACGACGCGTTTCGCGGCGCGGTCGAGGGTGGCGCCGAGAACCTGCGGACCGGCGCAATCCAGGCGGAACGTGACGGTGGCTTCGGGGGACAGCGTGCCGTCGCCGCCGACTTCGTGGAGGCGGGCGACGTGGAAGCCGGTGAGTCCGGCGAGGCCGACTTCGAAAACGTAGTCGCCGTTCGCCGCGGCGGTCGCGGTCTGGGAGACACCCTCGAAGTCGAGGCGGACACGCGCACCGGTGGCGGATGCGCGGCCGCGGATCGTGAACGTGGTGAGGCAGCCTTCGACCGTGCTCTGGTTCACCGTCGGCGCGACGGCCGGCGCGGTGAAGTCGGTGGTGAACGTCAGCATGAACGGCGCGGCGAGCGCGCTGCCGGCGATGTCCTTCACGCCGGCGATCGTCAGCGTGTATGTCGTGCCGGCGGCGAGCGCGGCCTGGGGCGCGATGCTGATCGCGTCTTTGTCGACGAACACGCTCGTCGTGATCGCGGCACCCGACGCATCCGCGAGCTTCACCGACGTGCCGGCGGTCACGGTCGCACCGTCGAGCGGATTGGAGAAGAGCGCGAGGAGGAGCACGGCGCGATCGACGCCGACGGCGTTCGCTGTCGGGAACGAGTCGAGCACTCTGAGATCGCCCGTGAGGCGGAGAAGACGGATGGAATCGAGCGCCGATTTGTCGTCGGGCGTCGTGACGCGGGCGACGACCGGCGTCGCCGCGCCGGCGGGGAGATCGATCGCGGCGCTGAACGCGTTGCCGGTGAGCGTCGCGTTCACGCCGTTCACCTGGACGGTGGAACCGGCCGCGGCGTCGATGGTGCCGGTGACGGTGACCTGGCCGGCGAACGTCGACGCGTAGGTCGTGTCGTCGAGCGGCGCGCTGATGGAGATCGACGGGCCGGCGACGTTCTGCACCTGGACGGCGGCGGTCGTGGCTTCGTCGGCGCGATTGCGGCCGGTGGCGGTGAGCGTAGTCGTCGCGTTCGCGGGGATCGCGACGGTCGCAGAGTACGTGCCGGTCGTGTCGCTGAGCGGATGCGCGGTCGCGGCGATCGCGCCGACGGTGATGCGCGCCGGATCGACGTTCGTGTAGGTGCCGCTGACGTCGATCGCCGTCGCGCCGGTCTGCGTGCCGGAGATCGGCGACGTGATCGCGATCTGCGGCGTGCCCTTACGGGAGACGACGCGCAGCGTCTGGATGGTGAGGCGGCCGGCGGCGTTGCGGGCGCGGGCGGTGATGATGTTCAGGCCGTTCGCGAGGCGCACGTTCGGGACGGACCACGTCGCGGCGCCGATCGGGATCGGCAGGCCGTTGACGTCGCCGGACGTCGCCTCGGCGCTGATCGTACCGGTCACGGTGATCTTGTCCGTGATCACTTCGATCGGCTCGGCGCCGGACGGCGACGTGATCGCGATCGACGGCGCGCTGAGATAACGATAGAGCGTGAGCGTTTCTGCGGCGTCGGCGGTCGGGGTACCGTTCGCGTCAGCGCAACGGACCGTGACGGTGTTCGCCCCTTCCGTGGCGAGGTCGATCGTCGCGGCGAACGTGCCGCCGGCGAGCTGCGCGCGCACGCCGTTCACGAGGACGGCGGCGGCGCCGGATCGGCCGGTGATCGTCACGCGAGCGGCGTTGACCGTCGCGTTGTTCGCCGGATCGAAGCCGGAGAGGCCGCAGCCGCCGGCGGAGGCGGAGCTGCCGACCAGGAAGCTGCGCGAAACGCGGGTCTCGTTGCCGGCCTTGTCACGGGCGACGGCGGCGAGCGTGTGACCGCCGTTGGCGATCGTCGTGGACGACGTCGCTGCGATGCCGTCGAGCGTGAAGCTGGAGGTGACGTCGGGGAAGTTGTCGGTGACGTCGAGCGCGAGCTGCGGCGCGGTGGCGAAGCGGGTGCCGTCGACGAGCTCCGTGCCGTTGGCGAGGACGTGGAGGACGGGCGGCGTGAAGTCGGCGGTGACGTGCACCGTCACGCTCGCGGTCGTGCCGTCCGCGCCGGTCACCGTCGCGTTGATCGCGTTCGGGCCTTCGGTGAGCGGGAAATCGTTCTTGCGGAAGACGCCGGTCGAGTCGACCGGGACGTCCGTCGCGTTGACCTTCACCAAGCCGCTCTCGGGCACGGAGAGCACTTGGCCGATGACGGCCGTCGACGGTCGATTCGTGACCGTGCCGTCGGCGGGGACGTTCAGCAGGATCGCCGGCGCGCCAGCGGCGCGGGTCACGGAGACGGCGTCGGTCGAGGCGTTGCCGGCTGCATCGACGGCGGTCGCGACCAGCAAGTTTTCGCCGAGGTCGAGGGGGACGTTGGGGGCGGTGAAGTGGCCGTCGGCGGTGACGGTTGCGACCGTGTTGTTCACGCGGACGCTGGTGACGTCCGCCGGCGAGACGGTGCCGGTGACGGTCACAAGGTCGGTATCGATCGTCTGGTTTTCGGTCGGCGCCGTGATGTGGACGAGCGGGCCGGTGCGGCGGACGGAGAACGTCGCCGTCGCGCTCTCGGAGACGTGGTTGAAGGCGTCGGTCGCGGTCGCGATGATCGTGTAGCTGCCGTCGTTCTCGATGCGCGTGCCGGAGGTGAACGCGGCGCCGTTCAGCTTCGCGTCGATGTGCGCGTCGGCGTCATCGGAGGTGACGGTCGGCGCGACGGGGCGGCGGAAGATCGTGCCGGCGGCGATCGGCGCGTCGTTCTCCAGGATGCGAACGACGGGCGCCTTCGACTTCACGGTGAATGCGAGGTCATAGCGCGACGCGTTGCCGGCGCGGTCGACGGCGACGAGAGCGAGGCGGTTCGTGCCGTCGACGAGCGGCACGCCGTTGAACGTGAAGGTGCGGCCGGTGAGCGTCGCGGCGACGGACGAGCCTTCGATCACCACGGAGGCGACGTCGTCACTGTTGACGGTGCCGGTGATGGCTTTCGTCGTCGTGCCGATCGCGCCGCCATTCGGCGGATCGGTGGAGAGGATGCTCGGCGCCGTCACGTCGAGGACGAACGCGATCGAAAGCGGATCGGACGTGTTGTTCGCGCAATCCTTCGCCGAAACGGCGAGCGTGTAAGCGCCTTCCGCGGCGATCGTCGCGCCGGTGGCGAACGGCGCGGGCGCGCCGCCGTTCGTGCTGAGCGTCGAGGTGATGGCGACGCGCGGATCGTCTTCCGTTACGCGGATCTGCGGCGCGAGCGGGCGGCGGTAGTAGCCGTTGCCAAACGCGATGCCGCTCTCCAGCACGGTGACGACCGGCTTCGCGGTGTCGATGCGAACGGGCACGGTGAGACGCGACTCGTGGCCGGTCGCGTCTTTGCCGAGGACGACGATCGTGACGTTGCCGTCCTGGACCGGGAGGGTGGCGGACCAGCTCTTGTGATCGGAACCGAACGTCGCACGGACGGCGGTGCCGTCATCGACCGAAACGTCGATCGTCATCGCGCTGGAGTCGGTGGCGACGCCCTTCACCTCGAGCTGCGTCGCGTTGATACAGGCATTCGCGAGCGGCGCGGCGATCGCGACGTCGGGCGCGCGGTTGTCGACGGTGACGGTGATCGTGAGCGAGCCGACGTTACCGGCCTTGTCGACGCCGACCGCGGTGATCGTGTTGCTGCCTTCGGTGAGCGCGACGGGCGTGTCGGTGGTGAACGTGTGCGTCGCCGGATCGATCGTGGCGTTGACGCCGTTGACGTCGACCGTCGCGGCGTCGTCCGCGAAGCCGGTGACGACGACGGAGCCGCTGCCGACGGCGCTGCCGGGCGCGGGCGCGGTGATCGTGATCGCCGGCTTCGTCTTGTCGATGACGAACGAGACCTGGACGGTCGTGCTGAGGCCGACCTCGTCGGTCGCGATCACCTTCAGCGTGTGCGCGCCTTCCGCCGCGACTTCGTTGCCGAGCGTGTACGGCGCGTTGTCCATCGTGGCGACGACCGTGATCTCGGTCGTGTCGTGGACGTTCGCGATCGGGTGGACGGGGTCCTTGAACGCGAGGCCGCTGGTGAGCGGCTTGCCGTCTTCGACGAGCTCCACGACCGGCGCGGTGCGGTCGATGGCGAACGCGATCGTCGGGACGGTCGTCGTGTGCTCCAGCTCGTCGGTGACGGCGACGCTGAGCGTGTACTTCCCTTCCGCGGTGATCGCGGTGCCGGACTGGAACTGCGCCTCGTTGAGAAGCGCGGTGGTCGTCGTCTGGGTCGTGTCGGCGATCGCGATGACCGGCGTCAGCTGCGGGCGGTTGTACGCCTTCCCTTCGAACGGCGCACCCGACTCGGTGACGGTGACGACGGGCGCGGTCTGGTCGATGAGGAAGTGAATCGGCGGCGCGGTAGTGGTGTGATGCAGCGCGTCGGTCGCGGTGACGGTGAGCGTGTGGTTGCCGTCGGCGTGAATCGGCGCGATGCCGTCGTACGGCGCGCCGTCGAGGACGATCTCCTTCGTGAACGCCGTGAGGTCGTCGATGGCGATCTGGGGCACGACGTCTCGGCCGTATTTGGCCACGAACGCGGCGCCCGATTCCTTGATCGTGATGACCGGCGCGCTCTTGTCGATGGTGAACGTGATCGGGCCGATCGTCGTGACGTGGCCGGCGCGATCGGTCGCGGTGCCGGTGAGCACGTGCATCGCCTCCGCGGAGACGAGCGTGCCGGTCGTGAACGGCGCGTTGTCGAGCTTCAGCGCGAGCGTCGTGTCGCTCAGATCGGTGTAAGTCACGACGGGCGTGATGTCGTGGTCGAACAGCGCGCCGGATTCCAGCGGCTGGCCGTTCTGCGTGACGGTGACGGCGGGGGCGGTCTTGTCGACGAAGAAGGAGATCGTCGGGACGACGGTGGTCCAGCCGGCGGCGTCGGTGACGCTGACGTCGAGCGTGTGGCCGCCTTCCGTGGCGATGCGGTCGCCGAACTGGAAGTCGGCGCCGTCCACCTTCGCAACGACGGTCCACGCGGTCGTGTCGGTGACGTGGAGCTGCGGCTGCGCGTCGTGGTCGAGGAGCGCGCCGCTGACGAGCGGCTGCGCGCCTTCCGTGATCTGCACGACGGGCGGCGTCTTGTCGATCGTGAACGAGAGCGGGCCGGCGGTGGTCGCAGTTCCGAGCTCGTCGATCACCGTGACCTGGATCGTGTGCTCGCGTTCCGTGGTGACGGGCTGGCCGGCGGTGTACGCATCGCCGTCGAGCGTGGCGGCGACGGTCGTGTTCGTGAGGTCGTCGATGGCGAACGTGAGAACGGCGTCCTGCTTCAGGAACGCGTGGTTCTGGAGCGGCGCGCCGTGCTCCTGGATCACGACGACCGGCGCCTTCGTGTCGATCGTGAACGCAATCGGCGGAATGACGGTGGGCCAGCCCAGCTCGTCGATCACCTGGATCTTCAGCGTGTGCACGCCGTCGGTCGCGACGTCGGTGTTGATCGTGTACGGGCCGTCGTCGAGCGTGGCGGTGACGAACGTCTCGCTCGTGTCCTGGATCGTGACGATCGGCTTGACGACGCGTTTGTACTTGCCGCCGCCGGTGAACGGCTGGCCGCCTTCGGTGATCGTGACAACCGGCGGCAGCGTGTCGATGACGAACGTCAGCGGGCCGACGACGGTCTCGTTGCCGACGACGTCGCGCACGGTGGCGGTGAGCGTGTGGCTCCCCTCCCCGCTGATCGCATCGCCCTTCGTGTAGGCGTGCGTGTCGAGCGTGTACGTCTCGGTCGTCGCGGTCGCGTCCTCGACGGTGATCGCGGGCGTGATCGCAGTCTTGAACTTGTCGCCGTTCGCGAGTGGGTTGCCGGCGACGGTGATCGTCAGGACGGGCTTCGTCTTGTCGAGGAGGAAGTGGAACGGGCCGACGTCGGCCGCGTTGCCGCCGGCGTCGACGGCCTGCGCGAAGATCGTGTGCTCTTTCTCCTCCGTGATCGTCGTCCCCGCCTCGAGCGTGTGCCCATCGAGTGTGATCGCGACGGTGGGGGTACCGAGGTTGTCGGCGGCGGTCGTGGTGACGATGACGTCTTCGCGGAACTTCTTGCCCTCGACGAACGCGACGCCGTTGCCGAGGAGTTGCAGCGTCGGAGCCGTCAAATCGATCGTGAAATCCGCCTCGGCGACGGAGGAGAGGCCGGCGGCGTTCGTGGCCGTGACTTTGAGGTGATGCGCGCCTTCGACGCCGTACGACGTGCCGAGCGTGTAGGCGACGTTGTCGATGGTCGCGGTCTTCGTCGGCGTCGTGGCGCTGGTGACGTCGGCGTTCGCGACGATTGCGCGGTTGAACGTCTTGCGATCGGGGAACGGCGAGGCTCCCTCGCGCAGCGTGACGGCCGGCGCGTGGGAGTCGATGTGAAACGTGACCGTGACGGGATCGGCGGCGTTGCCGGCCTGGTCGGTCGCGTTCGCGGTGACGGTGTGCGCGCCGTCGGCGGTGACCTGCGCGCCGAGCGTGAACGGCGCGTTGTCGACGGTGAGCGTGAGGGACGACGTCGGCTCGTCGGCGGTCGCGTTCAACGTGACGGCGGCGGCGAACGCCTTCGAGGATGTCAGCGGGTCGCCGTTCGCGGAGATCGTCACGACCGGCTTCTTCGTGTCGATGCGGATGTGCACCGTGACCGAGCCGACGTGGTGCAGCTCGTCGGTCGCGGTGACAACGAGCGTGTGCGCGCCGTCGCCGGCGATCGGCAGCGTGAGCGAGACTGGCGCGCCGTCGAGCGTCGCGGCAACGTCGAAGAGCGTCGAGACGGCGACGACGTGCGCGTCGACGGTGACCGAGTGGTTGAAGAGCTGGTTCTCGGTGAGCGGCGCGGCGCCGACAGTGAGCGTCACGACGGGCGGATGCGTGCCGACGAGCATCGTCAGCGTGACGTCGGTCGCGTTGTTCAGCGCGTCCACGGCGTGGATGGCGAGCGTGTGCGCCCCGTCGGCGATCGGCTGGCCAACGGTCCAATTCGCGCCGTCGAGCTTCGCCGCGTAGCTGGAGGTCGAGTATTTGTCGGTGACCTTGATGCCGAGGGCCGGGGCGTGATCGAAGAGCGCGCGGGCGGCGGGATCGAGAACGAGCGTGCCATCGGTCAGCTCGATGATCGGGCCGGTCTTGTCGATGACGAACGAGAGCTGCGCGTCGGTGACGTTGTTCACGACGTCGACCGCGTGCACCTTCACGACGTGCGGACCTTCGGCGGCGATGGGGGTCGCGGAGACGTACGGCGAACCGTCGAGCGTGACGTTCGACTGCAGGCCGGCGAGGTTGTCGGTGACGGTGACGCCGATCGCGATCGGGGAACGGTTCCAGGAGTACGTGCGCGTCGGATCGAGCGCGTTGCCGCCTTCGGTGAACGCGGCGACCGGCGCGGTCTTGTCGACGATGAGGTCGAGCGCGGCGTCGGCGATGTTGCCCGCCTCGTCCGTCGCATGCACGGTCAGGTGATGCGTCGCTTCGCTCGCGACGGGAGTCAGGGAGACGTAATTCGCGCCGTCGAGCGTCGCGGTGTACGTGACGCTCGAGGCGGCGTCGGTGGCGCGGATCTCGATCGCAGCGTTGCGGCGGAACTTCGCGACGACCGCAGGATCGAGCTTGACGCCCGCTTCCCACAGCTCGATGCGCGGCGGCGCTTTGTCGAGGAGGAACTTGAAGACTACGTCGGTGAAGTTGCCGACTTCGTCGACAGCGTGGACGGTCAGCGTGTGCAGCTGTTCGGTGCTGATCGTCGTGCCCGGGACGTAGGCCACGCCGTCGAGGCGGATGTCTTTCGTCACGACGCTCGTCGTCGCGTCGGTCGCGGTGACGTTGATCGCGACGTTCTGCTTGTAGACGGCGGTGCGGGTCAGGTCGACGGGCTGGCCGCCGACGGTGACGGCGACGGTCGGGTTGTTCTTGTCGAGGACGAGGCGGAGCGTGGCGTCGGCGGCGTTGCTGACATCATCCGTCGCATGCACGGCGATCGTGTGCCGGCCGGGGGTGGTGATCGGCGTGTTCGACGTGTACGCCGCGCCGTCGAGCGTCGCGGTGACGCCGGGCGTGGCGGCGACGGCGTCCGTCACCTTGATCTCGATGCGCGGATCGGCCTTGTACTTTTGCTCGGCGGCCGGATCGAGGACGTTGCCCGATTCCTTGAACTGGATCGCCGGCGCGTGGGTGTCGACGACGATCGTCACCTGGACGGTCGCGACGTTGCCCAACGCGTCGGTGGCTTTGACGAAGAGCACGTGCGCGGCGTCGGTCGTGATCGGCGTCAGCGACGTGTACGGCGCGCCGTCGAGCGTCGCCGTGGTGGTGAACGTCGAACGGGCGTCGGCGACCTTGATCTCGATTGCGGCGGTGCGTTTGTACTTCGGCTGCGCCGGCAGCGGCTGGCCCGACTCGAGGAGCGTGATCGTCGGCGCGGTCTTGTCGATGAAGAGCGGGAGCGTCGCATCCGCGGCGTTGCCGGCGGAGTCGACGGCGTGCACGGTCAGCGTGTGCGAGCCTTCCGTCGTGATGGGCGTCAGGTTCGTGTAGGTCGCGCCGTCGAGCTTGATCGTCTTCGTGGGGATGGACGAGAGGTCGTCGGTGACGCGGACGTCGATGGCCGGATTGCGGTTGAACTTCGCCGTGGTCGCCGTGTCGAGCTTCACGTTCGACTCGTAGAACGCGATGGTCGGCGCGGTGCGGTCCTGCGGCGACGACGCGGTGAGGTCGTCGATGAAAGCGTCGCCGCTGCCGCCGCTCCACATGCCGATGCGGCCGGTGATGAGGCGGGTCGTGCCGTTGTCGCGGGCGTCGATCGGCCAGGTGGACGGCTCGCTCGCGCCGTCGGCCCAGAAGCGAGCGCGGATGCTCGTCACGCCGGAGGCGTTGTCGACCTGGATCCGGAACCAGTACCAGCGGTCGTCGTCGGGGACGAACGAGCTCTCGGTGTCGCCGGTGAGATAGCCGGCGCTGAAACCGACGAGCTCCATGTTGCGATCGTCTTCGCCGTGATCGCTGTCGTTGTGAAGCGCGCCGGCGATGAGATGGTCGTCGTCGCAGTCGTCGTGCTGGTAGTGCTTCGCGCCGGTGCCGATGAGGTAGTACTGGTCTTTCTCGGGATAGGACGAGAAGAACGTGAAGCCGATGCGCGTCGAGTCCTTCGTGCGCAGGAAGCGGCCTTTGAGCTCGAACCTCCCCTGCCCGGCGAACGTCTTCGTGGTGAGCGTGGAGAAGTAGCCGGTGCGGTCGTCGCCGTGGCCGTCGTCGTGGAGCGTCTGCACGGCGTGGGCACCGGCGAGGAGATGCTCGCCCGACTCGCTCTGCCGGTCGCCGTAGACGATGTTCGAGCTGCGGAGCGGATCGCGATACGTCGTGAATTCGTGGATCACGCGCGAGCTGCCGACTCGCGTGTCGGACCAGCCGGTGACGGAACGGTTCGGCTGGTACGAGTCGAACGACTCGGAATACGTGACGGGAGTCTGGGCGCGGACGGCCATGCCGACGCCGGCGAAGGCGAGGAGGGCGAGGAGCGCCGCGCGAGGGAAGGTTCGAAGTGAGCTCATCACGGTTTGCGCGCCGGGGGAGGCGTCGGCAGTTTGTCGAGCTCGTCGAGCTCCTGACGCATCCGGGTGTAAAGGGATTCAATGCGCTGCGCGCCGGGATCGATGCGCAGCAGTTGTGCGGGCGGGAGCTCGTCGTCGACGCGGAGGACGGCGGTGCGGATCTCGACCTTCACGCCGGCCGCTTCGTACGTCGTCACGCTTTCCGAGGGGAGGCCGTACGGCGCCGGAGCGGCGTTGGCGTTCGTCACTTTGGCGCCGGCGAGCGCGGTCTCTGCCGGCGCGGCGGCGATGAGGATCTGGTCCTGTTCGTCGGTGCGTTCGTAAGGGAAGGCGGCGCCGACGAGGACTTCGGCGGCCTCCTTCGAGATCGGGATGGTGCGGTCGATGCCGATCTCCACGGTGCGTTTCTCCGGGCCGGCGGAGAGGTCGGCGCGCCAGCGTTCGAGCGAGCGGTTCGAGGTGGTCGTGGCCTTGACGCCGAGGGCGGTCGGGCGGAGGGCGGTGGCGCGCTTCGCGGCGGCGTTGGACGAAGCCTTCGCGCGCGGCAGCGGAAGCTGCGCTCGGGCCGTCGCCACTTCCTCGAACTTCGTGATGCTGTACGTGCCGTCGGCGTGGTCGATCTCGGTGATGTCGCGGCGGTCGTAGTCGACGATGGCCACGCGCGAGCCGTTGATGCTGATGACGCGGTTGCCGAGGCAGTATTCGTCGACGACGTGGGTGGTGCGGGCGACCGGGTCGTCGATGCGCCGCACGAGGTGCAGCGGCTTCGGAAACAACGGCCCTGCCGGCGCAGCGATCGCCGGAGATGCGAGGCAGACGACGGCTGCCGCGATGGGGAAGAAACGCATGGGCATCCTCATGGTCGGTGGACGGTGTAGAGATGTTGGTCGGTCACGGCGTAGATCGTCTTGCCGACGACCTTCACGTCGACGGCGTTGCCGGGCGCGGGCTGCGAGCCGAGGAGCGCCGGGAGGGCCGGGTTGGAAACATCGATGAAGGTGAGGCCTGCGCCGCCGCCGTTCGCCACGACGACTTCGTTCGTGCCGAAGATCGCAACGCCGCGAGCGATGCCGCCGGTCGCGATCACGCTCTTCAGGACCGGCGTGGCGGGAGCACTGACGTCGACGATCGCCAGGCCGCCTTCTCCGCCGACGACGTAAAGCGTCGCGCCGGAGAGTGCGGCGTCGAGGGCGTCGAAATTCGGGATGTCGATCTGGCCGGCGACGGCGATGGCGCTGACGTTCGTGCGGTCGAGGATCACGACGTCGTGGCCGGTGCCGCCCGTCTTGTCGGGCGTGATGGCCACGAGGTGCGTGGCGTCGAGGATCAGAAGCTTGCGGAACGCGACGCCGGCGACGACGCCGGTCTGCTCGCGGAGGAACGCCGGCGCGTCGCGGTCGGTGACGTCGAACGCGCGGAGCGTGCCGGTCGCGCCGGCGACGGCGGCGAATGCGTAGTTGCCGCTGACGGCGAGCGCGTTGAGGTGACCGCTTTGGCCGGTCACCGTGTGCACGACGGGAGTCGCGAGGCGGACGTCGAATGTGGAGAGCGAGTCGGCGGCGACGAACGCGTGGCTCGCGTCGAGCGCGACGTCGTCAATGGCTCCGTCGCCGACGTTCACCGTCGCGGGCGAGCTGGCGTTCGGGAGCGCGAAGAGGAGCAGGCGTCCGGAGCTGCCGAGCGACGTGCCGTGGCGCGATCCGCCGGAGACGGCGGCGAGCGAGCCGTTCGTGTCGACGCGACGAGCGAGGAACGCCGGGTCGCCCGATTCCGTCGGGCCGGCGGCGGTCGTCGCGGTCGATTCGGCGAAGGGCACGCTGCCGACGGTGCGCGTCGCGTTGCGCGCGGCCATGTCGGTCGCGGCGACGACGATCACCTCGCCCGACCTGGCGGCGAGCGTCGCCGAGAGGCTGCCGTTCGAACCGGCGGTTGCGGCGACGTCGGGCGCGCCGCTCGTCGCGTTGCGCACGACGACTGCCGGCGAGTGGCCGCGCACCGCGTTCGCTGCGCCGGTGATCGTTGCGTTGCCGGACGGGTTCGGGACGGAGATGGTGATGCGCGCGGCGTCGATGGACGGCGGCGCGGCGACGTGCTCGATCACGGTCACGCCCTGCTCGTCGGCGACGTAGAGATTGCCGTCGGAGAAGAGCGCGTCCCAGGCCGGGCCGGTGGTGGCTTGCGAACCGAGCAGCGTGCGCGTCGCGCCGGTCGCGGTTTCGACGAACGTGGCGCCGGTTGCGCCGTCGGCGATCGCGCCGAGCGTGCCGGCGGTCTGCACCGCGTGCGCGCTGCCGGCGGTAGCGAGCAGGCGCTTGGTCGGCGTGAGCGAGGTGGCGAAGTCGAACGTGAGGACGGCAAGGCCGCCTTCCTGACCGGCCACGTAGACCGAGTTGCCGACGACGGAGCCGCGGAATGCGTTGAGCTCGGGGAGATCGACGTCGGTGACGACGCGGAGCGCGTTCACGTCGCGGCGGTCGATGACCACGACATCGTGGCCGGTCGCGCCGACCTTGTCCGGCGTCAGGGCGACGAGGTAGTCGCTGCCCATCGGAATCAGCGAGCGGAAGTCGACGCCGGCGACGAGCGCCTGTTCGCGCAGGAAGCGCGGCGTCGCGGGCGTCGTGACGTCGTACACACGCACGAGACCGGTGGAGCCGCTGCCGCCGACGAACGCGTACGTGCCGGCGATCGCGACACTCGTCGCGGTGCCGGTGCCGCCGGCGATGGTCGAAGTCGCGCCGCTGGACAGATTGACCGAGGTGACGGAGCCGGAGGCGACGAGCGCGTAGCCGTTCTTCGCCGCGACGCCGTTGATGGCGCCGCTGCCGGCGTTGATCGTGCGGCGGTAGGCGCCGGACGGCAGGTCGAGCTGGACGAGGTTTGGCGAGTCGCCGATCGAAGCCGACGGATAGCCGGCGACGAGGAGCGAGCCGCCATCGGCGGCGAGCGTGCGCGCGCGGAAGGTGGAGTCGGTGACGCCGCTGCCGATCGCGACGCTGCGGATCAACGAGCCGAACGGCACGTTGCCGGCGACGACGAGATCTGACGTCTGCGGCGTCGTGGCGTCATCCGACGCGCGGACGGTGATGCGGTCGCCGGCGGCGGCGGTGAGCGACGCGCTGAACGAGCCGTTCGCCTGCACGGTCGCCGTCACCGGCGCGACGTTCGAGCTCGTGGCGTTGCGCACTTCGACGCTGAGCGTACCGCTGCCGGTGACTGCGCCGGCGGCGCCGGTGAGCGTGGCGAGCGTCGCGCCGTCGCCGGCGAGCGTCAGCTTCGCAGCGTCGATCGTCGGCGCTGCGGTCGGGACGGTGAGGCGGAGCGGCGTGCTGGTGCGGCCGCTCTTGTCCGTCGCGCGCAGGTCGACGAGCTGGCCCGCCGATGCGTCGAGCGTGCCGGTGAAGCTGCCGTCGGCGGCGACGACGATCGCGTCGAGGCCGACCGAGCTCGTGGTGGCGTTCGTCAGGTCGATGGAGATCGGCGTCTCGCCACCGGTGACCGCGCCGGCGGCGCCGGTGACGCGTGCACTGGTCGCGGAGACCGAGCTGATGGCGATCAGCGATGCGTTGAGCGTCGGCGGCGCGTAGTACTGCGGCACGTTGCCGAGCGACAAGGTGCCGCTCGTGCGGCTGCCGTGATCGGCGGCGGCGAGCGTCAGCGCCTGGCCGGAGCTCGCGGCGATCGTGGCGACGAAGCTGCCGTCGGCGGCGATCGCGATGTTGGCGACGAAGCCGGAGGTCGCGGAGTTCGTGAGCGTCGCGGTGACCGGCGTCTCGCCGCCCGAGACAGCGCCGGCGATGCCGCGCACTTCCGCGGCGATCGCGGAGAGCGCGCTGATGGTGATCTTCGCCGGGCTGATGGTCGGCGCTGTCACGAACGTCGGCGCCGTCACGTTGACGACGGAGCTGTTGCGGTTGCCGTGATCCGTCGCCTTGACGGCGAGCGTCTGGCCAGCGACTGCGTTCAAGGTCGCGGTGAAGCTGCCGTCGGCGGCGACCGTGATGCCGGCGGTACCGGTCGGCGGCGTGGCGGAGGTGTTGGTAATCGCGATTGTGTTCGGCGTCTCGCCGCCGGTGACCGCGCCGGCGCTGCCGACGACCTGCGTCGACGTCGCGGAGAGCGCGGTGGCGGAGATCTTAGCCGCCACGAGTTGCGGGGCGCTGAATTGCGGCGCGCTGCCGCCCGGCACGGTGCCGAGGACGATCGCGCCGCTGGTGCGGCTGATCGCGTCGGTGACGTTGAGCGTGAGCGTCTCGCCGCCGTTCGCGGCGATCGGCATTGCGAACGCGCCGTTGCTCGAATTCGCGGTCGCCGAGGCACCCCCGCTCGCCGTCAACGTGAGGCGGAACGTCGGCTGGCCGGTGACGGCGCGCTCGAGGCCGCGAGCGACGACGCCCGACGCATCGTTCGTGATCGAGACGCGCGCGAGGTCGACCATCGGCGGCAGGCCGGTGATCGTGGACAGACCGTGGGTCGTGAGCGCGAGCAGCGCGCCGTTCACGAAGGCGACGTCGACGACCGACTCCCCGTTCACCCCCTGCAGGCCTTCGAACGTCGGAGCGGCCGGCGGCGCGGCGCGGAACAGGCTGATGCCGTAAGCGCCGTTCGCGAGCGCGAGGCGCGAGCCGACCAGGGCCGCGCCGGAGCTCATCGGACCGCTGCCGGTGAAAACGATCGGCGCGGCATTCAGATCGGCGAGATCGACGATCGCGCCCTTGCCGGTGCGGCCGGAGACGACGAGGTAGTGGCCGGTGATCCGGGCGCGGGTCGCATCGAATTGCGGGAGGTCGATCTCGCTGAGGTAGGCGCCGGTCGCGCGGTCCATGAAGACGATGTCGTGGCCGGCACCCGAAGTCTTGTCCGGTGTGATGCCGATCAGCTTCGACTGGTAGACGAGCAGCTCGCTGAACGACAGGTTGAGGTGCGACGGGACGGCGACGAGGTCGGGCGTCAGGTCCATCGGGTCGGAGCCGATCGTCCAGGAGCTGATCGCGCCGCCGTTCAACGCGCTCGCGTAGAGCTTGTCGTTCACGCCGGCGAGCGAACGTGCGACCAGCTGCACGGCCGACTCGTAGCCGGTGCAGCACCGGCCGGTGCTGGCCATGATCGCTCCCGCAGCCACGTACTCATGGTTGCCGAAGATGGCGACGTCACGAACCACGCTGCCGAAGTTGGTGCCGTAGAACTGCCCCGAGAAATTCGGATTCGTGGCGTCGAGGCCGGCGACAGCGCCGAGCCCGGTCGCCGGGTTGTAGATGGTGATGGCGACGACGTTCCCTTCGACTTTCATCCGGTCGGTCACGAAGTCGGAATCGCCCAGCTGTGCGCTCGAGGACACGGTGCCGAGGGAGAGCGCGCCGATGGGGACGTTGCTGGTGACGCGGCCGGCGACGTCGGTCGCGGTCGCGGTGAGCAGCTCGCCCGCCTTGGCCGCGATCAAGGTCGAGAAGCCGCCGGCGATGGTGACGTTCACGTCGTCGACGAAGACGCCGGTGATGCTGTTCGTGATGCGGAGGCGGATCGGCTTCGCGCCGCTGACGGCGTCGGTCGTGCCGAACACGGACACGCGATTCGCCCCGGCGTTGCCGAGCGCGATGCGGGAGCGGTCGATGACCGGCGGGTCGGAGAAGACGCCGTCGAACACGAGCACGGAGTGGTCGGCGGCGACGATGATCTTCGAGCCGACGGTCACGACGTCGTACGCCGGCTCCGCGGTCGGGAGATAGCCGAGCGGCGCGGCGTGGGCCGGATCGACGAGGGCGATGCCTGCGGCATCCGCGGCGACGACGCCGAGCGTCGCGCGTCCGGAGACGCCGCGGGGCTGCCCGGCAGAAACGAGATGCGACTCGAGCGCGGTAGGCGCTGCCGGGTTCGTGAGGTCGACGCCATAGACGCGGCGGTCGCGGCCGGTGAGCCAGAGGCGCGTGTCGGCGAGGCGTCCGCGCGCGGCCTCGAAGCCGGGCACGTCGTAGTCGGCGATGCGCACCGGCGCGGACGGATCGGTGACGTCGAAGACCATCACGTCGTGGCCTTCGTCGCCGGAGATCGCGGCGAGGTAGTCGCGGCCATCGCGCTCGAACGGCAGCAGCGAACGGACGACGACGTTCGGCAGGCCGCCGGCGAATGTGGCGAGGACGGTGCGCTGTTCGCGCGAGACGGAGTACGCCTTCAGCACGCCGTTCGTGGTGGCGAGGAAGGCGAGGTTGCCCGCGGCGCCGACGGCGTCGAAGGGTCCGGTGGCGAGGCTGTAGCGGCTGTAGTTCGTGATGTCGTAGGCGACGGCGCCGTTGTCGCCGGCGACGAAGATCCACGGCTTGGCAACCGCGACGTCGTGGACGACGCCGACGGCGCTCTCGAAGTAGCTGGACGACTCGTATTGGCCGTTCGGGAAGAAGAGGATGCGGCCGTTCTGGGCGACGTCGACCGGCGCAGCGGCGAGGAGGTCGGCGTCGTGGGCGAAGCGGCGCGCGAGGAAGTAGCCGTCGCTCCCGGAAACCTCCGTCCGTTGCGGCGCGGCGCTGGCCGGCACGGTGCCGATCGGAGCGCTCGCGGTCTGGCCGTTGGCAGCCGTCGCGGTGAGCGCGAGGCTCTGGCCGCCGACGGCGGGGACGGCGACGAGGAACGCGCCGTTGCCATCGACAGCAACCGTGCTGCTGGACACGCCGCCTTCGACGTTCGCCACCTGCACGGTGAGCGGCTCGGCGCCGGTAACGGCGTTCGCGATGCCGCGCACGAGTGCCGTGCTGGCGTTGACCGCGGAGATGCTGATGAGGCTCGCGCGGATCGCCGGCGCCGCGTTGAACGGCGGGACGTTGCCGAGGCTGACGGATGCGGAGGCGACGCCCGCGCCGTCGGTGGCGGCAGCGGTGAGCTCCTCCCCAGCCGCGGCGGCGATGCGCCCGTAGAAGCTGCCGTCGGTGGCGACGTTCGCCTGCACGCTCGCATGCGTCGCGGCGTTCGTCAGGGAGATGGTCAGCGGCGCGCGGCCCAGGACCGACTGTGCTCGGCCGGCAACGGCGGCCGTGGTCGCGGAGACCGCGCCGATGGACACGAGCGACGCGCGCACTTCGGGTGCGAGCGGGAGACCGGTGAGGATGCCGACGCCGAGGTCGTTCGCGATGTAGATCGTGGAGCCGCGGAGCTCGAGGTCCCACGCCGTGCCGTCGGTCTTCTGTGCGCCGCGGAAGACCGGCGCGGCCGGATCGGTGACGTCGAGGACGCTGACGCCGGCCTGGCCGTCGGCGATGAAGAGCGAGTTGCCGGCGAGGCGCAGAGCGTGCGCGGCGCCGGCGGTCGGGATCACGCGCTCCTGCACCGGCGCGAGCGGATTCGTGAGGTCGATGACGGCGATGCGGCCCTCGGTGCACGCAAGGAACGCGCGGTTGCCGACGCGCACGCCTTCCACCGGCGTGAGGCCCGGAAGGTCGAGCGTCGCGACGATGGACATCGCCGCCGGATCGTGGCGGTCGACGATCGACAGGTGCTCGGCGCCGAACGCGAGGAGGTAGTCATCGCTGTAGTGGGAGAGGGCGACGACGCCGTCGACTTGGAGCTCCTGCTTCAGCACGATCGACTTCGGATTCGAAACGTCGAACGAGCGGACGTAGGCGTTGCCGCCGGTGAACGCGAGGTTGCCGGAGAGGAAGACGTCGTTCGCGTAGAGCGAGCCGTCGTACCGGGAGACGGCCGGGCGGTGGACGCCGAGGGGGAACGTGGAGAGCGTGTAGCCGGCGGCGAACGCCGTGCCGTTCGCGGCGCGCGCGCGGTAGGCGTAGCTGAACGTCGAGACGTTCTGCTCGAAGAGCGGATTCGTCGGATCGGCGGCGTCGAAGACGTCGAGGCCATCGGTGGGACCGGAGGCGACGATCTTCGAGCCGTCGAGGCCGATGCTGCGGGCGAAGTAGCGCGTCGCGGCGTCGCTCTGCACGGAGATCACGGCGTTGCCGAACGCGAGGGAGCCGACGACCGCACGGCTGGTGCGGCCCGCGCCGTCGGTCACGACGAGCTCGATGCGGTTGCCAGCGTCGGCGGCGATGGACGCGCTGACCTGGCCCTGGGCGCTGATCGTCGCCGGGGCGGTGGTCGGCGGCACGGCGTCGAGGTTGCGCACTTCGGCGCTGAATGTGCCGCTGGCGCGGACGGCCCAGAGGTCGCTGCTGACCGCGGCGTTCGCGCCGTTGCGCAGGACACGGAAGTGGTCGACGCCGATCTGCGGCGCGCTCGCGGCGGCGACGATCTGCAGCG
The DNA here is from genome assembly GCA_019242175.1 of Acidobacteriota bacterium. GTDB lineage: Bacteria > Acidobacteriota > Thermoanaerobaculia > Gp7-AA8 > Gp7-AA8 > JAFAVZ01. Next base: position 7,392 of record JAFAVZ010000238.1, on the reverse strand, counting down.
CGCGGCCGTTCGCGAGAAGGGCGACGTCCGGCAGCGGCAGCGCGGCATTCGCGAAGCCGCCGACCATCTTGCGCGTGCCGACGACGGGCGCCGCGGCGTTGGTGACGTCGACGGTCAGGAAGCCGTCGAAGCCGCAGGCGAGGTAGAGCGTGTTGCCGACCGCGCGGACGTCCGTCGGGGACATCGGCAGCGCGGTGCGGGAGAGCTCGACCGGCGCGTCGAGGTTCGTCAGGTCGACGGCGACGAGCTCGCGGCGGCCGGCGTCGGTGTAGAAGAGACGGTCGCCGGCGACGACCCCGCGGAGGTTGCCCGCACCTTCCTGCATCTCGAGCGATGTCCGGGTGTAGATGCTTCCGACGTCGGCGCGCGCCATCAACTGGATTTCGGGCGCATCGGTCACGACGACGAGCGCATCGCGGTACGGGAGGATCTGGCGGATGGTTCCGCCCAGCGACAGCCAGTTGCCGTCGACGAACGAGCGCGGATGCATCGGATCGCGGACGTCGAGCACCTGGATCTGGTTGTTGTAGCCAGCGAATGCATAGGGACCGGCGACGGCCAGCGCCGTGATGTTGCCCGGCGACGCCAGATAGGCCTGGTCACCCGTTGCGAGGTTGATGACCGCGGTGCCGGCGGTGGTGCCGGCGTAGACGAAGCCGTTCGTCGCGGCGAGCGCGTTGATCGGGAAGCCGACGTCGACGGTGTCGCGGTACGCGGGCGCGGACGGCGAGGACGTATCGAACAGGACGACCTGGCCGGAGCCGACGCCGGTGCTCGACGCGTTGTCGGAGACGGCGAGCGTCGCGCCGTCCGCGGCGAGGAGGCGCGCGGAGAAGGCGTCATCGGCCATCGACGGCGCGATCGCCACACCGTTCACGCCGGTGATGGCGATGCGGCCGAGATCGAACGGACCGGTCTTGCGGCCGACGGAGTCGGTGACGCTGATGGTGATGCGCTGGCCGGGCGCGGCGGCGACGGACGCGTTGAACGCGCCGTTGGCGTCGGCCGTGGCGTTCGCGGATGCGGCGCCTTCGACGCTGCGCACTTCGACGGTCAGCGGCGCGGAGCCGCTCACCGCGCCGGCAGTGCCGGTCACGGCGATGTTGCCGCCGCTGAGCGCGCCGAGCGCGACCTTCGAGAGGTCGAGCGTTGGGGCCGCATCGAGGCCGAGGAAGACGACATTGGTCTCGTTCGCGATGACGTAGCCGCCGCGGATCGGCTGGATGTCGTACGCGAAGCCGGCGCCGAGCGGCTGGTTGCCGAGGAGCGCCGGCGGAGTGATGGATGCGTCGAGGACGCGCAGGCCGGAGTTGCCGGCGGCGACGAAGAGGCGCGAGCCGTTCGCGACGAGCGCGTTCGCATCCGTCTGGGCGAGCGGATCGAGCGCAATCGGATGCGCCGGGTCGCTGAGGTCGACGACGGCGATGCCCTGTTGCTGCACGCTGGCGAGGTAGAGCTTCGTGCCGACGACCGCGGCGCGGAACGCGTTCAGATAGTCGAGGTCGAGCGTCGCGATCGGAGCGAGCGACGCGCTGCGGCGGTCGAGCACCGCCAGCGTGTGCGAGCCCTGATAGCTGAAGCCCGGCTGGCGCAACGCCAAGAGGTAGTCGTCGCCGTACGGGACGAAGGAGACGCCGACCGGATTGCTGTCGGGCGACGCCTGGTCCGTGAGGAAGCGCGGCGCCATCGGCGTGCTGACGTCGTAGAGACGGAGGAAGCCGCGCGGATAGTGCTGCGGCGCGGTGACGAGGACGTCGCCGCTGACGTAGAGGCCAGCCTCGTACTCCTGGCTGAACGGACCGGAGGCCTGCGCCGCCGGGTTGTGCACGTCGAGCGTGAAGAGGCCCTGTTGCGTCCCGATGTACGCGACGCCGCGGGCGATCACGACCGATGTGACGTCGATGCCGAGGGAGACCGACTTTTTCAGGATCGGATGGGCGACGTCGCTCGCGTCGAAGACGAGGACGACATCCGAGCCACCCTGATTCGGCGCGGAGAAGTGGGAGGAGGCGACGACGACGGCCGAGCCTTCCGTGGCGACGAGACGCGCGGAGTAGTTCTCCGGCACGCCGTTCGCGACGGTCAGGGCGAACGTGGCGACGTTGCCGAACGGCACCGCGCCGATGGCAACGACATCCGAGACGAGACCGAGGCTGTCGGTGGCGAGGAGCTCGAGGGCGTCGCCGGGATGGACGGAGAGCGCGCCGCTGAAAGAGCCGTCGGCCGCGACCGGCGCGGTGATGCTCGCGCCGCCGCGGATGCGGATCGTCACCGTGGTCGGCGGCGTGCCGCCGTTGATCGCATGGGGGGCGCCGGCGATCGTTGCGGTGCCGGAAGCAACCTTCAGCGAGATCGCCTCGGTGGAGATGACGGGCGGCGTCGGGATGTTGCCGATCACCGCGATGCCGGAGCCGTACGCGACGTACGCGACGTTTGCGCCGAGGGCGACGGCGGTGGCCGGATCGTCGAACGCGACGTAGCCTTCGATGGCCGGCGCGAGCGGCGAGTGCGAGTCGAAGCGGGCGACGCCGGCAATGTTGTCGGCGATCACGCCCTTCACGCCCGCACCGGCGACGTCTTCGACCTTCGCGAGCATGGGGATCTGCGTCGCGACGCGCGGATGCGCCGGGTTGGAGAAGTCGAGGACGGCGAGCGTGTACGCCGTCGCACCGCCGTTCGGATCGGGCTTCTCGAAGCCGGCGTAGGCGGTCGTGCCCTGGAAGTGGAGCGGGCCGACCTCGCCGCCGTTGGTCAGGGTTCCGAGGTCGAGATCGGCGAGCTTGGTCTTCGTCGTCCAGTCGTAGACGGAGTAGAGCGAGCCGAGGCGCAGGACCATGTAGCGGTCGCCGAAGCCGAAGATGTCGTCGGCCCGGCTGTGGCCGAGGTGGATGGAGCCGACCGTCTTCGGATTCGCCGGGTCGCTGATGTCGTCGACGTCGGCGCTGTAGTTCTCGTAGCCGCCGCCGTCGTGGAAGTAGAGGTTGCCGTGGCGGACGCCGGCGCCCGGCGCGAAGGAGAGCACCTGGCTCGGATCGCTCGCCTTGTAGACGTGGCTGCCGGTGAGGACCCAGCCTTTGTAGACCTCGATCATCTCCGGCCCGAAGCCGAAGTTCTCGGTCTGGAACGTGCGCAGATATTGGGGATGCTTCGGATCGGCGATGTCGAAGAGGACGACGTCATCCGAGCCCTGGCCGCGACGGGTGGCGACGGCCATGAGCGATCCGTTCGCGGAGATGCGATCGGCGCGGAAGCTCGCATGGACGTTCCAGTTCGCGGGCGAGAGCGGCGTGATCTCCGGCGTGTTGACGACGAGCGTGCCGATGGAGACTTCGCGCGTCTCGAGCGGGAAGCGGTGGCCGTCTTTGGCCGAGAATGCGAGCGCGTCGCCCTGGAGGCCTTCGACGCGGACGAAGAAGGCGCCGTCGGCGGCCGCGGTGCCGGTGAAGACGTTGCCGGTGCGGACGTTCTTCACGCGCACGACGATCGGCTGGTCGGGATCGGCGACCGCGCCGGCCTTGCCCATCACGCCCGTGCTGAACGGCGCCGGGACGATCTTCGCGACGTCGACGGTGGGCGGCGCGGCGTTGCCTTCGCGGAGGAGCGAACGGTCGAACGGCGCGCCGCTTTCGAGGAAGTCGGGCGTGGCGAGGATCGCGTTGTGGATGGTGACGGCGTCGAAGCGGTAGAGGCCGCGCATCGCGTCGCCAACCTGCGCCGAGAACGGCGTCGTTGCCGAGCCTACGGTGAGCGTCGTCGCGGTGTTCGCGGTGATCGGCCAGGTCGTGTTGCGGTTCTGGTTGAGGAAGAGGCGGATGCCGCGCAGGAGGCTCGGCGTGGCGAAGTGGGCCTGCGCGTCGGTGACCGTGGTCGCCGTGAAGGAGGAGACGACGCCGTAGTTGACGCCGATCAGGCCGGTCATTTGCGAGCTCGGGACGTCGCCGTTGTCGGCGACGAGATCGCCGAGCGTTGCGCTGCCGGTCTTGAAGAAGAGCGTGCCGGCCGCGCCATTCGACGCGATGTACGTGCCGTCGGAGTAGAGGCCGCCGTGCGCGGTGACGTGCGCGCGGTCGAGGCCGAGCGTCGTGGCGTAGACGGCGATGCGTCCGCCGCCACCGCCCGCGCCGTAAGTCGGCGCCACGCCGCCGTCGGCGTGGATCTCGCCGCTGCCGGTGAGCGAGTTGGCGTCGATGCGGATCGCGCCGCCGGCACCACCGTAGACCGTGACGTACGGCAGGTCGGTCGCGCCGTTCGCGAGGATCTTGCCGTTGAGGACGAACTGGTCGGCGTGGATGCGAACGACGCCGCCGCCCGCCGACGTATACGACGCGCCGCCGGGAAGCTGCGGATCGAACGCGGAGTCGTACGTCGCGTCGGTCGCCAGACCGTCGTTGCCGCCGTTGCCGCCGTGGGAGCCGGCCGCGGAGGAGGCGCTCACGCCGCCGAGCTGGTCGGAAGCGCGGGAGGAGTCGTAGCCCTTGCCGGTGACGTCGATCGCGCTCGTGGCGTCGACTTCGAGCGTGCCGGCGTCGATCGAGAGCTTCCAGTTCTTCGTGCCGTCGGCGATCGCCGTGTGCGTGACGATCGACGAGTCGAGGACGCGCATCGTCGTGGCGTGGAGCGCGCCGTTCGCCTCGAGTTTCGCCCCGTGATCGACCGTCAACGCGTTGGCGTCGAGCGCACCGTCGACGCGCAGCCAGCCGGTGACGGACGTCGTCGCGGCGTGGAGCGCATCGATGCGGATGCGGCTCTCGGCGTTCGTGAAGTACGTCGCGCTGCGGATCTCCGACGCCGCGACGCGGGCGTTGCCGAGGGCGCGGGTGTCGTCGAAGAGCCAGGCCTGGCGGTAGGTGCTGCCAGCCGGCGCATTCGCGACGGTCTCGCCGGTCGGGAGCGCGACGGTGACGCTGGTCGCGGTGTGGGACGCGATGCGGTACGACGAGATCGCCGCGCCGTTCGCGTCGAGGAATTCGATCCACGAGCCGTCGATCCAGTCGGCGACCGGCTGGGAGAGCGTGATCGTAGCGTTCGCGACGGACGTGACGCTGCCGGCGGCGAGCGCCGGGAGCGGCGTCTCGTCTTCGGTGACGCGATCGAGGTTGTCGAGGCGGAGCTGGTCGGCGATCTTCGCGCCGTCCGCGCCGCGCTGCTGCAGATAGACGGTGCCGGCCGGCGCGGTCGTGGACCACGAGCCGCTGGAGCCCGCGCCGCCGGCCGCGACGATGTGCGTCGGGTCGAGCGAGGAGTGCTGGTAGTAGACGGCGATGCGTCCGCCGCCACCGCCGCCGGCGTTCGTGAGCCAATCGTCGTAGGCGCGGGCGCCGTTCGCGGAGATCGAGCCGCCGCCGGAGAGGTCACCGGCGTCGATGCGGATCGCGCCGCCGGCGCCGCCGCCACCGTTCGTGTTCACGACGCCGCCCGCGCTCACCGCGCCGTCGAGAACGAGCGCGGCGGTCTGGATGCGAATCACGCCGCCACCGCCGTTGCAGGGGTCGCAGGTCGCGTTGTCGGCCACGGAGCCGGCGCCGCCGGGCTGGTTCGGATCGTAGATCGAGTCGTACGTCGCGGCTGGCGTCGGCGGGTTCTCTTCCTCGTACTGCCGCTTGCCGCCCGCGCCGCCGTGGCTGCCACCCGTGCCGCGCGTGCTGCCGCCGCTGAACGTGTCCGGATAGGTGCGACCGACGCCGCTCTCGTTCGCGTTGTAGCCGTTGCCGTCGGCGTCGATGGCGCCGCCGCAGGCGACGAAGATCTTCGGCGCGTTGAGCTGGAGGCGCTGGACGCTGCCGACGTTCGTGATCTGGGTACGGATGCGCGCGCCGTCGAGGACGATGATCTGGGTGAAGTTGTGCTGGCCGGCGATGGTGAGCGTGCCGGACTGCACGAGGAGGACGCCGCCGTCGAACTGGCGGTCGTTCTCCAGCAAGGCCATGTCGCTGACGATCGGCGTCGCGTTGGTGATCGTGATGGTCGTGGAGATCTCGGACTTCAGGCCGCTGGCGTTCGTCGCCTCGACGCGGACCGGGATCGTCGTCTTGTCGGACGGGATGACGTACGCGAGCTCGTAGGCCTCGCCCTCGATCGTGGAAGCCGCGACGCCGGTCGTGTCGGCGTCGACGAAGAACTTCACGTCGGCGACCGGATCGGCTTCGTTCGCGGCGCGGGCGAGCACGCGCAGCTTCGCGGTGTAGCCCGGCGGATACGTCGCGCCCGGCGACGTGCAGGCCCAGGCGAGCGCCGGCGCATTCGGATCGCCGGACGGCTTCACGTTCACGGCGACGGTCGCCGTGGTGAGGTTGTTCTCGAAGTCGATCGCTTTGACGACGACGTTCGCCGGCTGGATCGCCGAGCCGGAACGGGCCGGAACCGGGACGAGCGCGGTCCACTCGTTGCCGGACTTCGTCATCGTGACCGGCGCCGCGTCGTCGAGCTGCGCGGTGACGCGCTGCACGCCGGTCTCGTCGTCCGTGACCGTCGCGCGCACGGGGATCGTCGTGCTGCCGCCGCTGACGTAGAGCGTATTCGGCGGCGGCTCGAGCAACGCGACGGTCGGCTGCGTCGTGTCGTGGAGGATCGTGACATCGAACGAGGCGATGTTCGAAGCGTGGGTCGGATCGACGTCGTCCGCCGTGGCGGTGATGTGCAGCGTGCCGCCGCCGGTGAACGTGCCCGGAACGAGGAACGTGTGGCCGACGGTGACGTCCCGCAACGTCGTCGCGATCGGCTTGTCGACGGTGACCGGCGTCTGCGAGCCGAGCTGCGTCGTGATGTGCACCGTCTTCACGGCGACGTCGTCGTGGGCCGTGACGGTGATCGCCACGTTGTGGTTCGCGTAGAGCGACGCCGGCGTCGAGGTCAAGGACGTGACGACCGGCGACGCGTTCTCCGTCACGTCGACTGCGATCGCCGCGGAGGCGATGCGGCCGGCGCGATCAAGGATCTGGAACTGCGCGGTGATCGGGCCGAGCGGAGCGTCGACCGGGATCGTGACCGCGCTGCGTTTCTGGTTCTGCGGCTGCGACGAGAACGTCGTTACGGCGACGCTGCTGGTGCCGATCACGAAGCGCCGCTCTTCGATCGCGAGCGCACTCGTCTCGGCGTACGTGACGTCGAGCGATGCGCCGCGCGACACCGCCACGCGCGTGGTCGGCGCGGTGACGGTGAGGCTCGGCTTCTCGCCCAACAGCACCACGGTCGCGCTCGCGCCCTTCACGATCGTGTCGCGATCGTCGAGGAAGTTGCCAATCTTCAGGTGATCGTCGAAGCGGGCGAATCCGCGATTCGCGACTTCGACGCGGTCGAACGTCAGCGTGGCACCGTTGCCGAGCGGCGTCGGCGCCGCGTCGTGCTCGGTGCTCGGGAAGCGCGTGTCGAACGGATCGACGAGCAGCTCGCCGT
>JAFAVZ010000030.1 GCA_019242175.1 Acidobacteriota bacterium | reverse complement strand
TTCGGCGTGCCGCAGTGGAACAACAACTACTACGTCGACATGGTCGGCGGCGAGATCGTCGCGGTGGAGACGGACGCGTCCACCAACTTCCTGCCCACCGCCGATCGTTTGCGCCCCGTGATTCGCGGGGCGCGACTCCTCGCGCTGAATTCGCCGCTCAATCCGACCGGCACGACCTTCGAGCCGCAGCACCTGGCCGACATCTGCGATCTCGTGCTCGAGGAGAACGCACGCCGCGGCCCCAACGAGCGCCCGCTGTTCGTCATGTACGATCAGGTGTACTGGCTGCTCACCGCCCCCGGCATCGAGCACACCAATCCCGTGTCGTTGCGCCCGGCGATGGCCGACTACACCATCTTCGTCGACGGCATCTCGAAGTGCTTCGGCGCGACCGGGCTGCGCGTGGGCTGGGCTGTCGCTCCCCGCGACGTCCTCAAGCCGATGCACGACGTCATCAACCACGCCGGCGCGCTCGCGCCGCGCGCCGAGCAGATCGCGACGGCGGAAGTGCTGGCGGACCGCGTGGCGGTCGATCGGTACATGGCAACCATGCGTGACGCCGTCACGGCCCGTCTCGACGCGGTCTACGACGGCATGGTGGCATTGAGGGACGAGGGTCTACCCGTCGACGTGATTCGCCCGCAAGGCGCGATCTACATCTCGACCCGCTTCGCGCTCCACGGCATGCAGACGCCCGAGGGGCAGACGCTCACGACCGACGAAGACATTCGCCAGTACCTGCTCAACGCCGCCGGACTCGGTACGGTGCCCTTCAGTGCCTTCGGCACCCACGGCGACCATGGCTGGTTCCGTCTGTCCGTCGGCGTGATCTCCGTCGAGGAGATCCAGGCGCTGATGCCGCGCCTCCGCTCCGCGATCGAGGCGTTGGAATCCGCTACAGTGTCATCCTGAGGAGCGTAGCGTAGTTGTCATCCTGAGGAGCGTAGCGTAGCGTCATCCTGAGGAGCGTAGCGTAGTGTCATCCTGAGGAGCGTAGCGACGAAGGATCTCGGCGGGGGGCACGACCCCAACTAGAACGTCTTCGTCCAGTCGAGGGACGCGCCGCCCGGAACGAAGTGGAGCTGCGCGCCCTTCACTGAGCCGAGGAAGATCTTGTCGATGCGCGTCGTGGGATGGGCGTGCGAGTACTCGACGACGCGCCGTCCGTAGAAGACCCCTAAGAACGCGCCGGAGAAGATGTCGCTCGCCCAGTGCTGCCCGAGGTACATCCGTGACAGCCCCGGCGTGGCGGCGAGCGCGTACAGCGGAACCCCCAGCCACCACCGGGCACCGGGTGCGCGCATGTTGACTTCCTCGGACAGCGCGGCCGCCGCGGCAAAGCCCGAGCTCGAGTGAATGGAGGGGAAGGCGCGCTGCTGGAAGTGCGAGAACCCCTTCATGAAGTGGAACTCGTACTGGTCGTTGTACGGGTCCTTCGCGTCCTTGGGACGCGTGCGGCCGAGTGGGCCGCGGATCACCTGCGCCGTGAGGCTCGCCGCGGCGACCGACTCCGCGGTGTGGAAGGCGATGTCCGCCATCGACTCCTGCTTTGTCAGCTTCGCGATGCCGTAGACCGCCAGCCCACCCACGGTGAGCGTCGTCTCGTTGATGTGCGTGAAGACGTTGTCGAGGTCCTGGCCGACCCGGACGTGCAGGTAGCTGGTGTCCTGAAAGTTCTTCGCGATCTTTGCGTCGAAGATGCTGATGCCGGCGCTGGCGGCGAAGAATATTCCCGCGATGGCGGCGTCCCGGCCGGTGAAGAAGGTCTTCGGCGTCGCGTCGGCTGTCTGCGCGCCCGCGATCCGCGCGGCGAGGCAGAAAACGACGACGGCGCGATAGCGTGCTGTGATCACGTCGCTCCCGTATTTGACTCTTGGATGTCGGGCTCAGCGCAGTGCAGTGGCCGTGCCGCGGCCGTTTTTCTGACGAGTTCAGCGGCCGGGTGCCGGATAAACAAATCCTATTGGCACCAACCGTGCGGGACTGTTGGAGTCAGGGCTGTGTTCGGCAGCGGCCGCACAGGACGACAGCGCCGGACGCACGGCGCATCATGAAGGGGAGCACGCCATGTCTCTTCGCACGTTTACGGATTCGAACGGCCAGCAGTGGGAGGCGTACGACGTCGTCCCTCGGGTCGAAGAGCGGCGTCGCTATGATCGTCGGTCGGGCGAAGCGACCGTGGAAGCGATCGAAGAGCGCCGGGAGACGGACCGCCGTGTCACCGTTGGCCGCTCCGAGCACATTGCGTCGAAAGCCGGATGGCTGTGCTTCGAACGGAATGACGAGCGTCGGCGTTTGACGCCCATCCCCGAAGACTGGACCCGCTGCGACGACTCGAAGCTCGAGAGCTACTGCCGGTCGGCCAAGCCCGCGCGCCTCACTGGGGAGCATCGGTCGATCAAATAGCGTCGAACGTTGGTCTTCTCACGGCGAGAAAAGAGACTCGAGATACAGAAAAGGCAACGATGGGTGCTGGCTCAATCTCGGTCTCGACGTCTCTGAGCGAGAGGAGACGCGAGCCGTAGACTCGAGCCGTAGACGCAGGCAAGGATGGTGTCGGGCATAGAGGGGATGGCAATGGCCTCCGCCCCGCGCTGAAGAGCGATCGCGACCCTACTGCGAGACGGCGCCGCACTATGACGCGAAGAGGTGAAGAATGAACATCATCCTTGCCTCCATCTAACCCTCGCGTCTACGGCTCGAATCTCCTCT
>JAFAVZ010000624.1 GCA_019242175.1 Acidobacteriota bacterium | reverse complement strand
AATGTAGGGCCGGCTCTCCAGCCGGCCCAGCATCAACAATGGGCCGGCTGGAGAGCCGGCCCTACAGTTACTTCCGCGCCAGCTCCGCGACCTTCATGAACTCGCCGCGGCGGCCGTCGAGGTCGACGCCGCGCGAGTTGCGCGCGAGCGCGAGCACGTCGGCGTAAGACGCCCGGCCGGCGTGCTCCGACCGGCGCAGCAGCAGGCCGAGCTCCGCGACCGCCGCAGCGAACTGCAGGTCGGGCGAGGCGTTGAAGATCGTGCGGCCGTCGTCGGCGATCGACGCGGTCAGCTCCTTCGACGTCTCCCCGTTCGGCTCCTTGTAACGAAGGCGCAGCGTCGCGATCCGGCCGTTCGCGCGGCCTTTCGGCACGATCTCGTACAACGCCGTCACGGTGTGCCCGGCGCCGAGCTCGCCGGCGTCTTTCGTGTCGTCCGTGAAGTCCTTGTTCTCCAGCGAGCGGTTCTCGTAGCCGATCTGGCGATACGACTCGACGAGCGCCGGATCGAGCTCCACCTGCACCTTCACATCCTTCGCGATCGTCACCAGCGTGCCGGTGATCTCCGTGACGAAGAACTTCTTCGCCTCTTCCTCATCATCGAGGAACGCGTAGTTGCCGTTTCCCTTATCCGCGAGGCGCTCCATGATCGCGTCGTTGCCGTCGCCGACGCCGACCACGGTGAGGAACACGCCGCCTTTGCGCTTCTCCTCGATCAGCTTTTCCAACGCGTCGGGGCTCGACGGGCCGACGTTGAAGTCGCCGTCGGTGGCGAGGATCACGCAGTTGTTGCCGTTCGGGAGGAAGTTCTCCTGCGCGACCTTATACGCCAGCTCGATGCCCTCGCCGCCGGCCGTGGAGCCGCCTGCCTGCAAACGCGAGATCGCAGCGGCGATCGTCGCTTTGTCCGCGCCGGACGTCGCGGGCAACACGAGCCCCGCCGCGCCGGCGTAGACCACGATCGAGACCTTGTCCTCGGCCCGCAGGCGATCGACGAGCTTCAGCAGACTGCTCTGCACGAGCGGAAGGCTCATCGGCGTCGCCATCGAGCCGGAGACGTCGATGAGGAACACGAGGTTGTTCGGCGCCATCTTCCACTCGTCGAGATTGCGTCCCTGGATGCCGATGCGCACCAGCCGATGCCCCGCATCCCACGGACAAGACGCCACCTCGGAAGTCACGGAGAAAGGATCGGGTCCGGTCGGCTGCGGATAGTCGTAGGTGAAGTAGTTGACCATCTCCTCGATGCGCACGGCCTGGACGGGCGGCTGCACGCCGTCGCGCAGGTAACGCCGGACCATTGAATACGACGCGCGGTCGACGTCGATGGAGAACGTCGTGACCGGCTCCTTCGCCGCGGCGACGAAGCCATGCTCTTTGACGGACGCCTGAACACGCTCCGGCTCCGACGCCGGCTCCCCGACGTAGCGCCCGTACTCGGCGCTGATCCCGCTCGCGGGCCCCGAGGCGGTGACGGTGATGCTCTCCGCGACGCCGGCGAGCTTCATCGGCGTGTTCACCTTCGTGGTCAATCCGCCCTTCACTTTCACCTTGTGAATGACGACTGTCGTGAGGCCGGACAGCTCGGCGTTGAGGACGTACGTTCCGGGCTCGAGGTTCGTGAATGCGAAGGCGCCGTTCGCATCCGTCACGATGGTTCGTTTGCCGGAAGGTCCGACGATGGTGAGTACCGCACCGGGGAGCGGACTGGCGTCGAGCGTCGCAACGCCGCGAATCTCTCCTTTCCCGGTTCGCGGTGCAGTGGTGGAACAGGCGGCGATGATGAGGACGACGAGCAGGGCCGCTGCGCGTTTCATGGTTCTCTCTCTCCTTTCGCCGCGGTCCGTGCTGCAGGCGCGCTGCCGTTGCGTGCCCGCCGCTAAGTCGCGCGAAATGAGAGGAGTGTCGAAGTTCGCAGAAGCGAAACATCGAGAATTGTGAATTTTCGCGACCGAATCTAGAACACCATCTCGTGGTCGCCGAGGCCGAAGTAGTGCCCCAGCTCGTGGATGACGGTCTCGCGAATCTCGTGGATCGCGTCTTCGCGGTCGTGCGTCACGCGCAGGATCGGGCCGCGGAAGATCGCGACTTCGGCGGGCAATTGCGGGAGATCGTCATGACGCCGGAGAGTGAGCGGCGTGCCGCGGAAGATGCCGAGCAACTCGTCGTCCGGCTCCTCGCCTTCGCCGAAGACTTCGTCGAGATCGTCGTCCGACGGCTCTTCCTCGACGACGACCGCGATGTTCTCCAACAGCTTCGCGAACCGCTCCGGAAGGCTGGCCAGTGCCTCTTCGACGAGGCGCTCGAATTCGCGGCGATCTAGGTGCATGAAAAAGGTTGCTGGTTGCTAGTTACTGGTTGCTAGTAAGAGAACCTTACCAGCAACTAGCAACCAGCAACCAGCAACCAAGAGTTACCAGCCCGGAATGATGTTGAAGCCGTACTCCACGTTCCGGTCGGGACGTTGGAAAGGCTTTGCGGCGTAGAACTCGAGCGGGATGTAGGCGAGCAGGATGCGGATGCCGACACCGACGCTGGCCACGGGCACGCGTTCCGACGTGTTCGTCGCCCACTTGATCTTCGGCGAGTCGCCGCTGCGCCATGCGGCGCCGACGTCTCCGAATGCGAAGAGCTCCGTCGGGAGCGCGGGAGCGTTGATCAGGCCGAACTCCTGCGTCCCGGTGAGCGGGATGCGGGCCTCGATGCTTCCCGCCGCGATGCGAGAGCCGATCAGGCGATCGTAAACGGGGCACGTGCTGCCGTTGCCGCCGACGCACTCGCTGATGTCGACCGAGTACGGATCGTAGCCGCGTACGAGCGATCCCTGGCCGAGATAGAGCGGCGAGAGCTGCGGGCTCTCGGAATCAGAGCCATAGCGGCCGTAGTGCAGGCCGCGCACGGCGAGCGTGAACGGACGCTTGAAGACGTACTTGCGATAGTCGGCCAGCGCCGTGTTGAACTTCAGGTCGCCGGTCAGCGTCTCGACTTCATACCGGTAGCGCGTGCCGCGCACCGGCGAGATGAAGCCGTACACCGAGCTGTCGCCGACGAACGCCACCGAGGCTTTCGACAGGCCGACGTTGAACGAGCCGGGGAGGCGATCGGTGAACTCGTCCACGATCTGGTCCCCGACCACGATGAAGTGATCGACCTCGGCCTTGTATCCGTAATGCTGATAGCCGACCTGGCCCTCGATGCGCCGCGTCGAGCTGAACGGATACTGCATGACGCCGGAGACGTCGTCGATCGTCTGCACTTCGCGGATCTGCAGGTAATCATCCGCCGGAACGCCCTGATAGGTCGTCGGCTGGATGCCCTGCGCGAGCGAGACGTACGGCGTGTGCATCGTGTCGACGCCCCAATTGAAGCGGTGCGTCTGGTTCAGGTAGAACAGCTCGCCGCCGATCTGGTCGGCGAAGCTGCCGTACGCCGAGCTGCCGCCGCCCTGGAACGTGAAGCCCACGTTGTGTTGGCCGAGGATGTCCGAGTAGTAGGCGCTGATGGAGCCGCCGACGCCGAAGCCGAACTGGTCGGCGCCGACGCCGATGGTCGGAGGTCCGAGATAGGCGAGGTGGAGGTTCGGGCTGTAGCCGCGTTCGGTGAGCTGGATGTTCTCGCCGAGCAGCCCCTCTTCCGGATGCTGCAGATATGCGGTGATCACCGAGCCGGTCTGGCGATACGGCGGGAGGAGCGCGGCGCGCGGAATGTCCGACGGCGCGGTGGCGGCGACGACGGTCGCCTGGCCGTTCGCGGGCAGCGAGTAGAGGTTGTAGTTGTCGCCCTCGTAGATCGAGACGACGACTTCGCCAGTGGTGTTGGCGACGGTGAGCGCGGGCGACATCTCGGTGATGCCGGAGACGCCGGTCTGCACGTGCGTGATGCGCTCGATGCGGTTGTCGCCGATCGTGTACCGATAAACGTCCGGCACGCCTTCGGGGTTCGCGATGAAGTACAGCGTGTTGCTGTTCGCGCCCCACTGCGGGTTGATGTGATGCGCGCCGGCGAAGAGCGGCAGCACCGTCACCGCCGCCGTGGCGACGTCGATCGTGGCGATGCCCATCTGCGAGAAGTAGAGGTTCTCCAGGCGCGTGCCTTCGCCGCGGTCGGTGACGAACGCGATCGTCTTGCCGTCCGGCGACCACGCCGGCTGCATGTCCGCGAATTTGTCGTTGGTCAACTGCCGGACGTTCTTCGTGTCGAGGTTGTAGATGAAGAGGTCCGTGACGCCGGTGCGCTGGCCGGAGATGACGAGCGAACGGCCGTCCGGCGACCAGCTGACGGAAGACATCGCATCGAGGTTCGGCACCCGGATGTGCTCCGTCGACCGCCCCTCGGCGTCCACGATGCCGAGGAAGTTGTCGCCCTTCTCGAAGGTGATGAAGGCGAGGCGCTTCGAGTCCGGCGACCAGGAGCCGGCGGAGTCGATGAAGCGCAACGCATCGTAGTGTGCGTCGCGATCGGACGAGACGAGGCGGCGGATCACGCGGCCGGTCTTCGCATCGGCGAGGAAGAGGTCGACGTCGAACAGCTCGCGCGTCGAGAGGAAGGCGAGGTAACGGCCGTCGGGGCTGAGCGACGGTCCGACGTTGAGGTCGGAAGACGGCCGCTTCTTCTTGCCCGGCTCCGGCCGGCGCCCGATCAGCGGGGCGCCGAGCGTCATCGGCCGGTCGGTGATGACCGGGTTGTACAGCTCGCGCGCCGCCTCGTGCCAGTCGCGGAAGACCTGGTCGGAGTTGAGGCCGAGGGTGCGGTCGAAGCCGGCGTCGATGCCGACGAGGCCTGCGGCGAGGAAGTAGCGGACGACGGCTTCATCGCCGAAACGGCCGCCGATGTACGCCATCAGCGCCTCGCCGTAGCGATACGGGAAGTAGCGCGGATCGCGCGTCAGCGTCTTCAGATCCGGCATGCGATCCATGATCGTCGCGTCGCGGATCCACATCGACGTGAGCGGATCGATGCGGCCCTTCGAGAAGTACTCGGCCATGCCTTCCACGAGCCATAGCGGCAGCTGCTCGAGGTTGAAGCGGCGCCGGTTGTTCGAGTTCGCCTTGGCGATGTCGTACTGGAAGACGTGCACGATCTCGTGGCCGAGGACGTGGTCGTTCTCCGAGTAGTCGCCGGTGAGCGGCAGGACGACGCGGTTCATGAACTCGTCGGTGAAGCCGCCCGTGCCCTCGCCGATGATCCCGCCGGTGGTGGTCGTCTGCTGGAAGTCAGCGGAGTTGGCGTAGAGGACGATCGGCTTGCGCTGGAACGTGTGGTTGAACGTCTTCGAAAGGCGGAAGTACCAGCGTTCCGCCATCCGGCCGATGTCTTTCACGACGTCGGCTTCCTGCTCGTAGTAGTAGATGTCGAAGTGCTCCGTCTGGAGCACGCGGAAGTGGAAGGCCTCCCATTGCACCTTGTTGCGCCCGAAGTACTGGGCGTTCGCGATCGGCGCGAGGAGAGACACGAGGAACAGAAACAGAGGGACACGGCGAAGGGTATTGCGCATGCTCACTCCCGTCGGGATGTTGTGCGGCTTATCAGAACGGGCCCCGGCTGCAAGTTCGTTGCCGCAGGCGCCGGGATTGATGTACCGCATTCAGTCTCTGCCTGGAACTTCGGCAAACGCTCATTTGCCGTTTCGTGACGCCTCGTCTTTCCGCAAAAGCTTGAAGGCGTGCGTCCAGATGCCGTTCTTCGAGCCGTACAGGACCCAGGTCATGCACATCGCCTCGAGGTGGCGCGCGCCCTCGATGCCCCCGATGTCGGCGACGCCCCAGCCGAAGTGATGGCAGATCTGGGACACGAGCTTCTTCGCGGCTTCGTCGTTGCCGGCGAGGAACATGTCCGGCGGGCCGCCGGGCAGGTCGGGATTCACCATCAGCGCGTTGCCGACGGTGTTGAACGCCTTCACCACGCGCGCCTTCGGCACCTTGCGCTGCACGCGCTCGCCGAGGGAGTCGGTGTGGCCGACGAAGAGCTTCGGCGCGCCGGAGCTGAAGTCGAGCGGGTTCGTGGCGTCGATCACGACCTTGCCGTCGAAGTTCGCGACGCCGCCGAGGTCGATCGCGCTCTCCGTGCCGGTGCCGAGCGTGGCCAGCACGATCACGTCGCCGAACGACGCGGTCTCTTCGAACGTGCCGGCCGAAGCGCGTTCGCCGGCGGATGCCGTCCACTCCGCGAGCTTCTCCGGCTCGCGCGAGCCGATGCGCACTTCGTGTCCCAATCCGGGAAAGCCGCGGGCCAGCGCCTTCCCGACGTCGCCCGATCCGAGGATGCCGACTTTGATGTTCTGCATGCCGCGGATCATAGCGCTACGGGCGCTTCGCGATCCTGCCGCCCTTCATCACGAACGAGACGTGCTCCAGCGCGCCGATGTCGCGCAACGGATCGCCATCGACGGCGATGAGGTCGGCCTCGTAGCCTGGCGCGATGCTGCCGATGCGGTCGCCGAGACCGAGACATTCGGCTGCGGCGGATGTGGCAGTGACGATGGCGTCCATCGCCGGCTGACCGCCTTTGCGCACGCGGGACTCGAGCTCCTGGAAGTTGCGGCCGTGCGAGCCGGCGAGGGCGTCGGTGCCGAACGCGATCTTCAGCTTCGGTGTCTTCAGCGCCGCCTGGAAGGTTTTCATCGCCTTCGGCAGCGCTTCTTCCATCGCCTTGAATCCCGCTGCCGTGTAGGACTTGCCGTCGAGGAAGTGCTCTTTGTTCTCGAAGTAGTTGCGGAAGATGAGGTCGATCTGTGGATCGAGCCAGACGCCTTTCGCGGCGATGAGGTCGAGCGTCGCCTGGTCGGCCAGCGCGCCGTGCTCGATGGAAGTGCAGCCGGCATTGACCGCGCGGCGGATGCTCTCCGAGCCGTGCGCATGCACGGCAACGCGCAGGCCACGCGACTTCGCCTCGCCGCAAATCGCGTCGAGCTGCTCCTGCGACAACGTCGGCCCGCCGCCGGTGCGGATGCTTTGCGACGCGAAGACTTTGATGACGTCGGCGCCATCGTCGGCGGCCTTGCGCACGGCGGCGCGCATCTGCTCCGGCGTCAGCTTGTCATCGGAGATCGGCTCGAGCGCGGTGAGGATGCGCGGCCCGGGAAGCACGCCGCGTCCGATGGCGTCACGCAGCGGTTTGTCGATCGGCGCGCCGAGCGATTGCACCGTGGTGATGCCGCCCATCAACGTCTTGTACGCATTCTCCGCCGCGTACAGCGCAGCCTCTTCGCCCTTCTCGCCGCGATCGTCTTCCCCGGCATCGGAGCGGCCGTCTTTCGCATCGAAGTGCCAGCCGATGTGCACGTGCGTGTCGATGCCGCCGGGCATCAGCGTGCGATCGCCGAGGTCGATGTCCACGTGCTTTGCATGAGGATCGATGCGGACGATCTTTCCGTCGTCGACGACGACCGTTGCGTTCGCCAGCACATGGCCGCGTCCGTCGAGCACGCGCGCCGCACGGATGGCGAGCGGATCGGCAAGGGCTGACCCTGTCAACGCGACGAAAAGAAAAGCGGCTCCGTACATAGGTCGCATGGAAACGAAGTCTAAGGAGGATTCAACGATCATGAAACGGTTTGTTCTTGCACTGATGCTTTCGAGCGCGACGGCGGCTTTCGCCGCGCCCACGGCTCAGCCGAATGGGATGGTCACGCTGCCGGGAAGCACGACGCAGCTGCTCATTCCCGCGGCCGGCAACGTCGCCGGCGCGAACGGCGTCGTGTTCCGCTCGGACATCACGGTCTTCAATTACGCCGAGCACGCGCAGCGCGTGCGTCTCTACTGGCTCCCCTCCGGCTCCAGCGGCACGAGCATCGCTCCTCGGGAGCTCACGATTCAGGCCCGTGCGGCCATCGCATCGGAGGATTTCGTCTCGAACTACATGCTCCAGACGGGCCTCGGCGCGATCATGATTCAGGCCGTCACCGACGGCGGCGCGCTCGACCTCACCGCGAAGCTGCGCGCGACGGCTCGCATCTACTCGAACATGCCGAACAGCAACGCGGGCGTGGTATCGCAGACGTTCGACACGCTGCCGATGACGTCGGTCGACAACCTCCGCCTGACGCTCGTCGGCCTGAAGCACGACTCGCGCTTCCGCATGAACGTCGGCATCGTGAACCTCGAGTCGACGTCGCAGACGTTCGCGATCACGTTCGTCGGTACCGCCGGCGGGGAAGGTCCGGACGTGCTGAACGTGACGGTGCCGCCGATGTCGCTGCTGCAGGTGCCGGCGCCGAATGCGTCGCACGTGAACCTGCAGGTCGCGGTGGTGAACACCAGCACGCCGCAGGCCGCGAAGTGGACCGCCTACGGCTCTTCGGTCGACAACCAGACCGGCGACAGCTGGTCCGAGCTCGGCTTCGTGCAGCCCTGATCCTGATTCGCCCCTCATCCTTCACCGGGTGAGGGGCGTTTTTGCGTGATGATGTGCGCATGAATCGCAACGATCATCACCAGGGCCGCATCGCCCGCGTGTGGACCGGCCGCGTCCCCGATGCAAAAGCCGCCGAGTACTACGACTACCTGCTGTCCGACGGCGTGAGCAAGATCGAGGCGACGCCTTCGAACCGCGGCGTCGACGTCTGGACCCGCAGCGCGAACGGCGTGACCGAATTCATCGTGACCAGCTATTGGGACTCGATGGACGTGATCCATCAATACGCCGGCACCGATGTGGAGCAGGTGAACCACCTGCCCCGCGACCCGGAGTTCCTGTTGGAGATGGAGCAGAAGGTGCGGCACTACACGGTGCGGGTAGGCAGGGCGCATTGACAGCGAAGACCTGAAAGCCTACTTTCGTCCATGAAAATGGAGGGCAGTAGATGCTTAAAGGTGTCTTCATTGCGCTCGTGCTCGCGGTCATTCTGACGTCTTCCTCTCCGCTGTCAGCCTGTGAGGCTTGCGTCTTCGGGATGGACGGCCACTATTACTGCAAGGATCCCGCAATCTATAGCGTCGGTCAGTGGTCGCAATATGCGCCGTGTCGCGTGGTGACCATCTGTGACCAGATGATCGGAGGCGGTTGCATCGAGTACTGCTCCGGTTATGGGTGCTATCTCATATGAAAGCGGCCGCCATTGCGGCGGTCCTGCTTTCCGTGGATCTCCACGCCGCGACCGCCGTCGGGACATTGCGCGCGAAAACCGCTGCCCTTCCCGC
>JAFAVZ010000259.1 GCA_019242175.1 Acidobacteriota bacterium | reverse complement strand
GGCGCCGCGGGTTGGGCGCTCACGCGGAAGCCGCGGCCGCCGTTGCCTGCGGGACCGCTCGGCGCGCCAGTGCCGCCTTCTTCGTTCGCGCCGCCCAAGCCGACGACGCCGCCCGAACGCGCGCCGCGTCCGCCATCGGCCGCGCGTCCGACCGCACCGCCGGAGCGTGCGCCGGCGCCTGTCGCGGCCGCGCCGTTCGCCGCACAACAACCCTCGAGCGAGCGACAGCAGCCGGAGAAGATCTGGCTCGAAGTCGATCGCGCGACGGTCGAAGTCCACGGCAACGGTGAAGACGGAGCGCCGGTGCGCGTCACGGCGAAGAAGCTGATAAATGGCGTCACCGTCGACGCGACGAATGAAGTGCGCACGTCCTTCACCGCCACGGAAACGAAGAAAATCGCCGTGCGTGCGCAGAGCGGCGGCTTCGTCGTCAGCGGCAAGCACGTGGGCAACATCGCGTTGCGCGGACGCATCACCGTCAGCGGCATGAGCGCGCACGGTGCCGTCACGCCGGTGACCGTCGACGTCGTCGTGACGCCGGTGAAAGTCGAGCTGATCCTCCGCGTCTCGAAACGCGGCTTCCTCGATCAGGAGCTCATCACCACGTTGCCCACGCTCCCGGCGCGCATCGAAGGCAAAGTTCTCGGCCCGGACAGCCCGCCGCATGCGCAACCGGCGGGGCGCGGCGCCGTCTTCGTCGACGCGTTGCGCGGCAACTTGCAGGGCGGCGCGGTGCAGCACGCCGGCGAAGAGCGCGTCGTCGTCCACGCGCGTTGCGAGGCGAAGCTGCGCGTCGACGGCCAGGAGACGGGGCGCTTCACGTTCTATCGCTCGACCACGCGCGGCACGTTCGGCTTCCGCATGCCGGCGCGGATGGTCGCCGCATATGGCGCCGACGTGCAGAGCTACTCGCTGCCGACGGACGTCGAGCTCGCGCTCGATGCGGACGTCAACCGCGCGCTCTATTACTACGACCTCACCTCCGACGACTTGCGGCGGGAGATTGCGTCGCTTCCGCCGGAGGCGGCGATGGCGCACACGCAGAAGCTGTGCGCCGTCTATCCGGAAGAGGTCCTGAAGATGCTGCGCGAGCGGGAAGAGGGCGACTTCGACCGCATCATCAGCGCGTTGCAGCGGCTGCGCGCGGCGCTCGCGTTCGCGCTGAAGTATCGCCGCGACATGCGCGCGCAACGGCAACTCGTGGAGCGTGCCGCATTCGAAGGCTTCGGCAGCTTCCTCGACGTCTTCACCGACTTCATCCCCGTCGCGACCTGGCTGCAGAAGTGGTTCGCCGGCGAAGAGATCCGCCTCGTCTTCGGCAAACGCTTCGTCACGCTGCTGCCGCTCAACGAGATCGTCCGCATCGTCGGCGAGAAAGCCGACCGGTACCTCGTCACCCGTCTCCTCGGGAGAGGCTTGCTCGCGTCGCTGCAGATGGTGCGGCCGCTGATCTCCTTCGCCGAAACGCTCGTCTCGGGACTCATCAGCTTCGCCGCTTCGATGGCCACGCGCGCCGGTTTGCCATCGCGTTATGTTGACAACATCGCGCGGTGGTCTCTCGGCGGCCCCGACGTGCAAGGCCCATTGAGCGAAGCCGGCGCCGGCGTCCAGGCAGTGGGTCTCGCCGGCTCGTTCATGCGCCGCACCGTGGAGCTCGCCATCCGTGGGCTCGCCTGCGCCGGACACGTCGTGCTGCTCGGCGTTTCGGCGAGCTGGATCTTCGTCGGGAAAGCGTTGAAGGCGATGGATTGGGGCCCTGCGATCGGCGGCGCCGAAGAGACGTTCGGGGAGATCATTGAGAAGTATCTGGGGGATGCGGCGAACGACTTCTACGCCGCCGCCGGCGCGAAAGTCGATCGATACCTCGGGCCCATCCTGCCTACCGATGAGAAGCGCGCGAAGAAGGATGCGGCGAGCCTCGTGCTCGATTGCGTCGCGTCGCTGGAAGACTTCGATCGCAAGACGTCGACCGCGCTCGAGGATGCGTGGCAACGGTCGATGGATCTCAACGTCTATGAGGATTGGCAGAGCGCGATCTCGCGCGTGACGAAGCAGGAGACGGAAGACCTGCGCAAGTGGCAGAGCATCGACGGCGCGCAGTGGTACATGGAGACCGCCGGCGCGTTCCTCAAGCTCTTCGCGAAATTCGTCCAGGCCGTGCTCTTCGTGTGGGCCGCGCTGGGAGCGGGCGTGATCGGCATCCCGGTGCTGCTGCTGAAGCTCGGCCGCAACGCCGTGCAGGATCCGGTCTGGAAACCGTCCGATGCGCTCGACTTCGCGGCGTCGGTCGAGAAGGCGTGCGACGTCCTCGACTTCGTGATGGTGCGCGTCCCGGTGCTGGTGAAAGAAACCATCGCGCTGAGCTGCATCTACAATCTCGGCTCGGTCCGCATCCGCAAGCTGTATCCGGCGCCATGAACGCAATGGAGATGATCGACGTTCGCCGTCTGGAGCCCGAGCTTGATGCGCTCGTGGCGCTCGCCGCGCCCGGCGCGGATGGGAAGCAGGTGATCCGCGCGGCGCGCAAGGTGTTGACGCAGGCGTTGACGGCGCCGGCGACCGAAGAGCCTTCCGGACGTTGGCAGGCTTATCGGCTCGGGGCCGAGCAGGTGGCTTGCTGGACGAACGACTCGTTCCTGCTCGCCATCTGGGACAACGGCGCGCTGGCCTCGGTCCACGTGACGGTGGGCGCGGAGTCGTGGGGCGTGCGCGGCACGGAGCATGGCGACGCGCGCATCAGCACCGACGGCCTGCTCGAAGGCTCCGGCGATCGCCGCCGCTTCGCCGATTTCGAAACGCGAGCGCGACAGCAGCTGGAGGATTGGACCGCTTCGGAGACCGCGACCACGGTGTCGGGCGGCGTGACGCTGACCGATACGTCGTGGGATTGGCCGGCACGTCCCGCGCTGCCTTCGTTCCCGATGGCCGGCGACGAGCTCGAGTTGCCGGAGGTGACGGCGCAGGCGCTCGCGCGGATGCTGCAGGCGATGCCGGTGCTGCGCTTCGACGTCGTGCTGTTGCAGGTTCCGCCCGAACGCCGCGCGTCGATCGCCCAGATCGTGGCGCCCGCGCCGATGCAGGATGCGTTGCCGTTCGTCGCCCGCGCCGGCCTCAGTCCGGGCGAGGCGGAGTCGCTGCGCAAACGGCTGCAACGCGAGGGGGCGACGGTGGAGCTGCGGGAGTCGTCGCAATGAGCGCCGATCCCCGGTTTCTGCGCGCACAGGCCGCGTATGCGCGGGCGAAGATCGAGTTCGAGGCCGGACGCATGACCGCCGACGAATTCGAGCGCGCGCTCGAGGCGGAGATGATCGAGCATCAGGGCCGCTGGTGGATGCTGGGCGCGAACAGCGGCCAGTGGTACGTGCACGACGGACAGCAGTGGCTTCTGGCTGCCCAAACCGCTGCGCCTGCGCCCGCCCAACCCGCGCCTCCCGCCCGACCCGCGCCTCCTGCCCAACCCGCGCCTCCCGCCCAACCCGCGCAACCCGACCAACCCGCCCCGGCGAAACGCGGCGGTCTTTCCACCGGCTGCCTCGTCCTCGTCGCGCTCGCCCTCGGCCTCGTCGGCCTGGCGATGAACTACCGCTTCGGCGGCGGACGACACATCGTCGGCGCAGCCGGCGTCGCCCTCATGGTGCTCGGCGCCGGCATCCTTGGCTTCGTCTTCCGCCCGCGCGCATTGCTGTTCGCCGGCGCGACACTCTGGACGCTCGTTGGCCTCGCATTCCTGCTCGGCCTCCGCCCGCCGATGCTCTTCGGCATCTGGTGGTGGCCCGACCTGATGTTGGGCACCGGAATCGGCGCGCTCGCGGGCGGGGCGATCTCTTCGCTGACGCGGAAGTAGTTACTGGTTGCTGGTTGCTGGTTACTTGCGCCGTCTCGCCTGAGCGTTCAGTCTCGCGAGACGTCTACCAGTAACCAGTAACCAGCAACCAGCAACCAGCAACCAGTAACCAGCAACTATCGCCGTACACTCGAATCGTGCGCCACGCCGCGATCCTCCTCATCACACTGCTCGCGTTAGCGAGCCGAGGAGACGAACGCGTCGAACGCGAGCTCGCCCGCATGTCCGACGCCGACCGCGTCGCGCAGCTGATGCTCGTCGGCTTCACCGGCACGGAGCCGAATGCGGAGCTGCGGCGGATGGTGGGGGAGCGTCGCGTCGGCGCGGTCGCGTTGTACGCGCGGAACGTCGCGAGCACGGAGAAGCTGCTGCAGCTGACGGCGGGCATTCGCGGCTTCGCCAAGGGGCAGGTCGAGCCGTTCATCGCCGTCGATCAGGAAGG
>JAFAVZ010000466.1 GCA_019242175.1 Acidobacteriota bacterium | reverse complement strand
TGTTGTCGTAGGGGCAGTTCCGTTCGCAGTTGCCGCAGCCGATGCAGTTGCTCTTGATGTACACCTCGCCGCGAGGATCGCGCGTAATCGCGTCGGGCGGGCAGTCGAGCATGCACAGCGGGTTCTCGCACTGCCAGCAGGAGTTCGGCGCGAGGAGGTTGTAGAACTTGATGCCCGTCAGCGACAGGCGCGCCTGCCCGTCTTCGTGCACGCCTTCGCACGCCGTGACGCAGTTGCTGCAGCGGATGCATTTGTGCTCGTCGATGATGAGCGTTTGGGTGCCCATCACGACTTCTTCGCGAATGAGGTCGCCGAGGATGTTGCCCGAGCCGGGCGTGCCTTCGGCGATGAGGCCGGCGATGCGCCGGTCTTCGAGCTTGCGGAACGGCGCCTCGCGCAAATCCGGGTGCGCGGCGAGGAAGCTGACGAAGTCGCGTTTGGAGAGCTTGATGAGATCGGAGGGGAAGATGGCGGAGATCGTCGCGGTGCGGCCGGCGTCGGAGAAGAGCGCGGCCTCGCCGAAGAAGTTGCCGGCGACGAGGTAGGAGAGGATGACCTCCTTGTCGCCCGATTTCTTGGAGATCTTCACCATGCCGTTGCGGATCAGGTAGAACGCATCGGATGGATCGCCTTCCCGGAAGATGACCGCGTCTTTCCCGACGCTCTCCACCGCTGCCCGATCCACGAGCGCCCCAAGCTGCGCTTCGGGGATCCCGGGAAACAGGTAGCCGCCGAACGCGCGGAGCATGAACGCCTGGTCGACGAGCGCTCGCGCTCGCGGCGCGGACGCGAGCAGCTTGAGGATCGCCTTGCGCGGGATCTCGATGAGGCGTGTCTCGCCGATCGCCTTCGCCGTGGCGGTGCGGCGGCGGCCGGAGATGAGCGACATCTCGCCGAAGAAGTTGCCGGCCGTCAGTTCCGCGACGCGCACTTCCTGCGCCGATTGTTCGGGACGTTTCCACAGCTCGACGCGGCCGGAAGCAATGACGAGGAAGTCGCTCGTGTAGTCGTTCTGGCGAAGGATGATCTCGCCGTCGCGATACTCGCGAACGCGCGCGGCGAGAAACGTCTCGCGCAACTGTTGTTCGTCCGCGGCGGCGAGGAGCGGGACGCGCGAGCGGATCGCCTGGATGCGCTCGCGCACGCTCCCCTGCCAGAACGGCAATCGCTCCTTCAGCACCTGCTCGTCCGCCGGCTCGACTTCGCGGCCCATCCGATGCTCGACGACCTCGAAACCCTGGTTCATGCCGAGCTTGATGAGATCGCGTCCGCTCGCGGCGCCGATCAGGTACAGACCGGGAACCGCCGACTCGTGATTCGGCGTGAGCTGCGGCCGGTCGCCGTTGTAGCGGATGCCGATGCTCTCGAAAAATTTGCGGGGCGGATCGGCGCCGAGCTTGAGGAAGATCAGCTGCGCGGCGACGCGGGTGATCTCGCCCCGGACGTTGAGATCGGCGTAGCCGTCGTACACCTGGCGCACGTTCGTGTTGAAGAGCACTGTCATCTGCTCGCGGGCCTGGCGGGAGAGGATCTCGCGGGTGAGAATCTCGTTCGCGCGGGTGATCTCCGGTCCGCGGACGATGAGCGTGACGCGGTTGTCATCACAAAGGGCGATGGCGATCTCCAGCGCGGAGTCGCCGGCGCCGACGACGAGGATGTCCTGATCGGTGTGCTCGGCCGGATCGACGAGGCGGTAGAGCACGTGCGGCATGTCGTCGCCCGGAACGCCGAGCTTGCGCGGATTCCCCTGCGTCCCCATCGCCAGCACGACGCTCTTCGCTTCGTGCGTCGCGCCGTTCGCGCAGCCGACGAGGAACCGTTCACCCTCTTTCGTCAACTTCCGGACTTCCGAGGAGAGGGCGACGTTCAGCTGGTTGTCGACGACGTGCTGTTCCCATGCGCCGAGGATCGACTCGCGCGAGCCGGCTTCGAAGGGAAGGTCGCCGCGGGCGGGGATCATCACCGGCTCGGCCATGACGAACTTGCGCGCCTGGTAGGCCCAGATCGTGTCGGCGAGATGGTCGGCCCGCTCGAGGACGAGATACGAGAGGCCGTTGGCCTTCGCGTGCGACGCCGCAGCCAATCCGGCCGGCCCCGAGCCGACGATGAGAAGGTCGTACATGCTCACTGATTAGTGCCCGCGTCGCCGGGAGCGTTTCATTGCTGGCCCGAACGGGCCTGCTGTTCGTTCGAGACCATGCTGTTCACTGCTGGCCCGAATGGCCAGCGCGCTGCTGTTCGTTCGAGACCATGCTGTTCACTGCTGGCCCGGGATGGTCTTGTCGGCGGCTTTCTGTTCTTTCGCCAGGTTGAAGGTGAGAATCACTTTCCCGACGCGTACGAGGTCGTTGTCGGCGAGGATCCGCTTGCCTTCGATCCGTTCGCCGTTGACGTAAGTCCCATTCCGGCTTTCCAAATCCTCGAGCAGGAACCCCTCGGGCGTCCTCGACACGCGCGCGTGCCGCGCGGAGACGCTGCCGTCCGCGAGGGCGATTTTGTTCGACGGCTCGCGCCCGATCGTGTATTCGTCTTCGAGCAGCGGGAAGCACGGCGCGCCCGGCCCATCGCCGGTCATCGAGCCGACGATCGTGCGGCGCGAGATGGCCTGCTTGTCCGAGGTGCTCGGCAGAGGCGCTTTCGGCATCGGCGACTCGGCCGTCTTCATGTCCAGCGGCTCCGGCTCGGGCTCGGGCTCCGGCTGCGGCTGCGGCTGCGGCTGCGGCACGATGGGGATCACCAGGCCGTGCTCTTCGAGGTACTTCACGGCCGGATACAAGTCCGCCTCGTTGCGCCCCAGCTCGTCGCGGACTTCGCCGAGCGTGCGCCCCGCACCGAGGCGCATGAGGATGCGGAATTGCTCGCCGGTGAGGCTGACCGAGCCGGTGGCGGGATCGTCGACAACCGTGAAACGGATGCTGTCGTCTTCGTAGAGATGCGTGACTTTCAACGCCTCGCCGCGCCTGCGCGCGCCTTCGTCCAGCAAGGAGTCGTGCGCGATCGAGAGCGGCCGTGCGTTCGACGGGAGGTCACCTTTTTCGACGAACGCGAAACGGCCATTCATCCAGGTGCAGAGGTCGTAGACGATCTCCGAGACGTGGAAGACGAGCTGCTCGTCCGTGGCCTGCCCGCCGCTCTTCAGCGTGTCGAATTGCTCTTTCGTCAGGAGGCCGTACGTGGAGAGGAGCGAGGGCAGGTCGAACGCCGCGTCGGTGGAGTCGGCCCAGGCGATGCGTCCGTCCCGAAACCAGACCCGCACCCGCTCGCTCCGATGCTCGACTTCGAGGACGCCGCCGTGGCCGTGAGCGCCGAGCAGGGCGAGCAGCTCTCCTGCGGGGAAATGCCGGAGACTTCCTTCCAGGATGGGCATTCAGGTTCATGGTAGCAGCTCGGAGGTTTGTTATCGTGGATGCCAATGCGTCCGCGAGACACGTCCGAAAAGCCAGCCGCCATCCAGGAAGATTCTCGACCGCCTCGGGCCTGGAGGTCGTGTGGAGCTCGCGATGCGGATGAGCAACCTCGCCCGCGCCGACCTCCGCGCACAACGCCCGGAGCTGAAGGAGGCGGAGCTCAACCGCGAGCTCGTGCGAATGTTTTACGGCCGATGAACGTGGATGACTGCTTCGATCGCCTCATCGCGCGATGAGCTGATCACGTGGCGACGGGCTTCAGCCCGCCGCAGGACCGGCTGAAGCCGGTCCTCACGTTTCCCACTCGGTGTACCTTTGTCCTCCTTGCGACCATGCTTCGTGGGGCCGGCTGGAGAGCCGGCCCTGCGTTCCGTTTCGTGTACCTTTGTCCTCCTTGCGAACGATCCACGCCACCGAATACGTCACTCCCCTCCGCGAAGGCGGATCGTTGCCGGCGATCGTCGCCGGCGATGACGACGGCACGTACGTCCTCAAGTTCCGCGGCGCGGGGCAGGGCGTGCGGGCGCTCATCGCCGAGCTGGTCTCGGGCGAGATCGCCCGCATCCTCGGCCTTCCCGTTCCGGAGATCGTCTTCGCCCAGCTCGATCCGCGCATGGCCAAGACGGAGCCCGATCCGGAGATCCAGGATCTCTTGCGGCGCAGCGAAGGGTTGAACCTCGCTCTCGACTACCTGCCCGGCTCCATCACGTTCGACCCGCTCGTGCCGAAGCCGATCGAGGACAAGCATCGCCTCGCCTCCTCGATCCTCTGGTTCGATGCGCTCGTCGGCAATGTCGACCGCACGGCGAAGAACACGAACCTCCTCGTGTGGCATCGCGACGTCTGGCTGATCGACCACGGCGCGACGCTCATCTTTCATCACACCTGGGACGACTATCTCGAACGCGCCCGCGCGCCGTATCGGCAGCGCAACGATCACGTCCTCCTGCCGTGGGCGACGGAAGACGTCGACGAAGAGCTGGCCGCGAAGCTGACTCCGGAGACGATCGACGCCGTGCTCGCGCTCATCCCCGACGAGTGGCTCGGCGACGAGCCGCGCTTCGCCGACGTTGCCGCGCATCGCAACGCGTATCGCGAGTTCCTGTTGCGGCGGCTCGAAACGCCGAGGAGCTGGGCTCGTGGGTGAACGGCACTCGTTCGATTACGCCGTCGTGCGCGTCGTGCCACGCGTCGATCGCGGTGAATTCGTCAACGCCGGCGTCGTCCTCTTCAGCTCGACCGCCGGTTGGCTCGGCGCCCGGGTCGGCCTCGATCGAGAACGTCTGCTCGCGCTCGCGCCGCACATCGACATCGACCTCGTCGAGAAATACCTCGAGGCGATCCCGAAGATCTGCGCGGGCGGCGGCGAGGCGGGATCGATCGGCCAATTGCCGCAACGCGCGCGGTTCCATTGGCTCGTCGCACCGCGGAGCACGATCATCCAGATGTCGCCCGTCCATGCGGGCGTGCATCACGATCCCGAGGCGGCGTTGGACGGGTTGTTCGACAAGCTGGTGCGGACGCCCACTCGGTAGATGAAGATCGAGTAGCCCGCCTCCCCCACCCGTTTCGCGCCGAGCTCCTCGAGCTTCCGCTGCCAGTACATCCGCATGCGCGGCGTCGCGGTGAGGCCTTCGAGCGCGCCGGCGCTGATCGCGACGTAGCCGGGCAAGCGCATCTGCGAGACGTCCGCGACCGGTTCCGCCCAATGGCCGAACGGCAGGTTCACGTGCGGCACGCCGTAGTAACGCGGATCGGCGGAGCCGAAGTAAATGAGGTTCACCGGGCCGTCGAGCTTCTTTTGGCCGAGGCGCTGGAGATCCTGGCCCCAGTCGAAGTTGGAGTCGAGAAGCTTCGTATAACCGTGGCGCGGGCCGCCGGCGAATTCGTTCATGTACGCGATGTGCCGGCCCCACATCGGCGACATCGGCAGCACGAACAGAGCGCTGAGCGCCGCGAGCGCGCCGCCGACGAGCGCCCAGCGATGCTTCGCCAACGAGCCGGCGAGCACGCAGAGCAGCGGATAGATCGGCAGGATGTGCCGGTGCCCGATGTTCAGCGACGACGTCATCGACACGAGCAGGTAGATCGCGATCGGGACGAACAGGTACGGCAACGCGGGGCTGCGCGTGCGGCGCGCGGTGAAGATCGCGATGATGAACAACGCGATCGCCGGAATGGTCGTCTTGTAGAGAAACGTCCAGAGGAAGTAGCTCGGGAAGCCGCGATTCGAGAACTCGCCGTCGAGGAAGCTGAGGCGCACGAGCGAGCTGCGCACCGTCGACGCGAGCCCGAACAAGTAAGCCTCGGGTAGAAGATGCTTGTCGTACGCGAAGAGCAGCGTGCGGCCAAACAAACCGATCGGCGCGCGGGAGCGCATGTCCTGGATCGCCGACTCGGGCGGGCCTTCCGGATACTGCGCCAGCAGCGCCTTCGTCGCGTACCAGTCGTCCACCACGATCCGCATCCGCAGCGGCTCGTCCGCGGCTTGGAATCGGAAACCGTAAGTGGTCCAGATGGTCAACAACGTGACGACCGCCGCCAAGCCGATCACGATCGCCGACGTCCGCCAATCCTTCCAACGCCACAGTGCGTGGACGAGCACCATCGGGACGAGCGTCAGCGCGCTGAACTTCGCCACCTGCGCGAGCGCGAAGAACGCCGCGAACGCCGCCGCGTCCCACCACGTGAAGCGCCGCGTCGCGCGGAAGAAGAAGTAGATCGCCGCGGCCATCAGCGCCGCGACGCCCACATCGGTCGTGATCAAGCCGCCGTGACCGAGAAACGTCGGGTCGAAGGCGACGAGGACCGTCGCGAGCGCGGCACCCCACCAACCCCACGCCTCGCGTGCCCACGCGAACACAACGACGCACGCGAGCACGCCGAAGAGCAGCAAGACCAGGCGTCCGCGACGGAACATCGACTCGGCATCATTCAAGTAAGCACTGCGCGGCAGCGCCTCGGTCGTCGGCACGTCGACGAACGGCTCGCGCAGGCCGAAGAACAGCTCGTGCGCGTAATACCACTGGCCGAGCGGACTGGTGAGCGCATCCGTCCATGGCTTCTGCAGCCGCGGCGACTCCGTCACGTGCATCGCCAGCAGCGGCAGCGCCGCGAGCTTCTTCAATAGCGGCGGATGCTCGGGATTCAGGCGATAGTCACCGGTCTTCCAATACGAATAGCCGGCCGCGAGATGCGTCGGCTCGTCGACGATCGGGGCCGTCGTCCAGATGTTGACGATCGCCAGAACGACATACGCCACGACGGCGACCACCCCGATCACAATCGGAATGGTCGCCGAGGCAGGAGGAGCGACCGGCGCCGCGGCAGCGCGTTGCCGCCGCCTCAAACCGCGACCGGCTCCTCGGCATTGATGAGCTGCCGCAGCACGAACGGCAGGATCCCGCCGTGCTCGTAGTAATCGACCTCGATCGGCGTGTCGATGCGCACGATCACCGGGACTTCGCTCTTCGTATCGCCCTTGTGGATCACGAGCGTCGCCTTCTGCCGGGGGCGGAGCGTGCCCTCGATGCCGACGATGTCGAACGTTTCGGTGCCGTCGAGGCCGAGCGTTTGCGCGTTCGTTCCTTCTTCGAACTGGAGTGGCAGCACGCCCATGCCGACGAGGTTCGATCGATGGATGCGCTCGAAGCTCTGCGCGGCGACGGCGCGGACGCCGAGGAGCTTCGTGCCTTTCGCGGCCCAGTCGCGGGAGGAGCCGGTGCCGTATTCATGGCCGGCGAAGACCACGAGCGGCGTCCCTTCCTCCTGATAGCGCATCGCGGCGTCGAAGATGTCCATCCGTTCGCCGTCCGGCTGGTGCACGGTCACGCCGCCTTCCACGCCCGGCACCATCAGGTTCTTGATGCGCACGTTCGCGAACGTGCCGCGCGTCATCACCCGATCGTTGCCGCGGCGCGATCCGTAGCTGTTGAAGTCCTCGACCTGCACGTCGTTCTCGATGAGATAGCGGCCGGCGGGCGACTTCGCCTTGATGGCACCCGCGGGGCTGATGTGATCCGTCGTGACCGAGTCGCCGAAGATGGCCATGGCGCGCGCGCCGATGATGTCCGCCGCCTTGCCGGCCGACATCGAGAAGTCGGTGAAGAACGGCGGCTCCTGGATGTACGTCGACTTC
>JAFAVZ010000310.1 GCA_019242175.1 Acidobacteriota bacterium | reverse complement strand
CAAGCCGATCGCGAACACCCAGATGTACATCCTCGACGCGTTCGGCGCACCGGTGCCGGTCGGTGTGGTGGGGGAGCTGTACATCGCCGGCGTGCAGGTCGCGCGCGGCTATCTGAATCGCGAGCAGCTGACCGCCGAGCGCTTCGTCAAAGACCCGTTCTCCAGCGACGCCAACGCCCGCATGTACAAGACGGGCGACCTCGCCCGTTGGCAGCGCGACGGCAACATCGAATACCTCGGCCGCAACGACTTCCAGGTGAAGCTCCGCGGGTTCCGCATCGAGCTGGGCGAGATCGAAACGCGGCTCACCGAGCACGAGAGCATCCTCGAAGCAGTGGTCGTCGCACGCGAAGATCGGGCGGGGGACAAACGACTCGTCGCCTACTACACCGCGTCGCAGGAAGTGAGCGATCTCCGCACGTTCCTCAGCGGAAGACTGCCGGAGTACATGGTCCCCTCGGTCTTCGTGCAGCTGGAGCAGATGCCGCTCTCCCCGAACGGCAAGCTCGATCGCAAAGCGCTGCCCGCTCCGGGCGCCGACGCACTCGCAACCCGCTCCTACGAGCCGCCGCAGGGAACGACCGAAGAGACGCTCGCGACGATCTGGCAGGAGCTGCTGCACGTCGAGCGCATCGGCCGCAACGACAACTTCTTCGAAGTCGGCGGTCACTCGCTCCTCGCGACGCAACTCGTTTCGAAGATCCGCACGGCGCTCGGCATCGAGCTGCCGCTCAAGACGCTGTTCGAACGGACCAGCATCGCCCAGCTGGCG
Organism: Acidobacteriota bacterium; assembly: GCA_019242175.1. Taxonomy (GTDB): domain Bacteria; phylum Acidobacteriota; class Thermoanaerobaculia; order Gp7-AA8; family Gp7-AA8; genus JAFAVZ01. Next base: position 1,952 of record JAFAVZ010000310.1, on the reverse strand, counting down.
GAAGTCCTCGCCCTGACGCCGAAGAGCGACATCCCGCGGATCGCGCCGGTGAGCCGCGCGCAGGACATCCCGCTCAGCTTCTCCCAGGAGCGGCTGTGGTTCATGCAGCAGCTCGAACCGGAAAGCGCGGGATTCAACATCCCGGGCGCGGTCGTGCTGCGCGGCGCCATCGACGCCGATCGCCTCGACCAGGCCTTCGCGTTGCTCATCGAGCGCCACGAGAGCCTGCGCACGGTCTTCCCGATCCGCGACGGCCGCCCGCATCAGCGGGTGCTCGATCGTCTCGACTTCCAACTCGATCGCGTCATCGCAACCGAAGACGAAGCGCGACGCCTCTGCCAGGAAGACGCGGCGAAGCCGTTCGATCTCGCGAACGGCCCGCTCCTCCGCGGCAAGGTCATCACCGTCGCCGCCGACGAGCACGTGCTGATGCTCAACATGCATCACATCATCAGCGACGGCTGGTCCCTCGGCATCCTCCTTCGGGAGCTCGGTCTGATCCTCGAGGGCCACGCTGCAGAGTTGCCGGCGCTGCCGATCCAGTACGCCGACTACAGCGTGTGGCAGCGCAACTGGCTGGAAGAGAGCGGCGTGCTGAACCAGCAGCTCTCGTACTGGCAGCTGCAGCTGGCCGGTGCGCCAGAGAGCATCGATCTCGCGACCGACTATGCGCGGCCGACCATGCAGAGCTTCGCCGGCGCGACGCACGCGTTCGCGCTCGATGCGCCGCTCGTCGGCCAACTCCAACGGATTGCCGAAGAGCGCGGCGTCACGCTGTACATGGTGCTGCTGGCGGCGTTCCAGACGCTGCTTCATCGCTACACCGGCCAGGAGGACATCAGCGTCGGCAGCCCGATCGCGAACCGCCGCTACGCGGAGACGGAAGGCCTCATCGGCATGTTCGTCAACATGCTGACCATGCGCAGCCGCATCGACGGCAACGAGCCGTTCTCCGCGCTGCTCGCGCAGATCAAAGAGACTTGTCTCGAAGCGTACGAACATCAGGACGCTCCGTTCGAGAAGGTCGTCGACGCGGTGCGCCCGCAGCGCAACCTGGCCATCAGCCCGCTCTTCCAGGTCGCGTTCATCCTCCAGAACGTTGACATGGGGACGACGGGCGCGAATACGCAGCTCTTCGGCCTCGACAACATGATCAGCAAGTACGACCTGACGCTTTCCCTCTCCGAAACGGGCGAGGGGCTGAGCGGCATGCTCGAGTACAGCACGGCGCTCTACAAACCGGCGACGATCGCGCGGATGGCGAACCACTTCGCGACGCTGTGCGCGGCGATCACCCAGGCGCCGGAAGCGAAGCTCGGAGAGCTGAGCTACCTCGGCGAAACCGAAAAGCATCATCTCCTCGCCGAGCTGAACGCGACGCACACCGACTACCGCACGGACCAGTGCCTGCACGAGCTCTTCCTCGCGCAGGTCGACGCACACGCGAACGACACGGCGGTCATCAGCGGCGACGAGCGCCTGACGTACCGCGAGCTCCACGAACGCGCTCGCGCACTCGCGCTGTACCTGCAGTCCGAAGGCGTGCAGCCCGACAGCCTCGTCGGCGTTTGCATGGAGCGGTCGCTGGAGATGGTGATCGCGCTCTACGGCATCCTGCTCGCCGGCGGCGCGTACGTGCCGCTCGATCCCGACTATCCGGAAGATCGCCTGCAGCACATGGTCGAGGATTGCGGCGCGACGATCGTCCTGACCCAGGACGCGCTACGCGCTAAGCTCGCGACGTTCGTGAGCGAAGACACGCGCGTGATCACGCAGTGGCCCGCCCACATGAACGGCACGCTGGCGAACAACGTCACGCCGAGCAACCTCGCGTACGTCATCTTCACGTCCGGATCGACCGGCCGGCCGAAGGGCGTGATGAACGAGCACCGCGGCATCGTGAACCGCCTGCTCTGGATGCAGGACGCCTATCAACTCGACGCGACCGACGC
>JAFAVZ010000273.1 GCA_019242175.1 Acidobacteriota bacterium | reverse complement strand
CCGCACTTCGCGATCTACCGCGACGAGATCGTCAACGTCTTCCGCCGCTACAAAGACCGCAAGCGCGACGCGAACGTGATGGACTTCGACGACCTTCTCCTCAACTGGAAGCTGCTGCTCGACGAACGGCCGGAGATCGCGGAGCCGCTGAAGCGCAAGTACCGCTACATCCTCGTCGACGAGTACCAGGACACGAACAAGCTCCAGGCCGACGTCGTCGACGCCATGGCCTCGGTCCGCCGCAACGTGATGGTCGTCGGCGATGATGCGCAATCGATCTACTCATTTCGCGGCGCGTCGTTCGAGAACATCCTCACGTTTCCGCTCCGGTTCCCCGAGGCGAAGGTTTTCAAGCTGGAGACGAACTACCGCTCGACGCCGCAGATCCTCCAGCTCGCGAACGCGTCGATCGCCGGCAACCGCTTCCAGTTCCAGAAGGAGCTGCGCGCGGTGCGCGGCGACGGGCCGGAGCCGGCGGTCGTCGGCGTCGACGACGTATTCCAGCAGGCGTCCTTCGTCGCCCAGCGCATCCTCGAGCTCCGCGACGAAGGCGAGCACCTCGGCGAGATCGCTGTGCTCTATCGCTCCCACTATCAATCGCTCGAGCTGCAGATGGAGTTGTCCCGAAGGCTGATTCCCTACGAGATCCGGAGCGGCGTGCGCTTCTTCGAACAGGCGCACATCAAAGACGTCCTCGCCTATCTGAAGATCGTGACGAATCCGCGCGACGAGCTGTCGTGGAAGCGAATGCTGAAGCTGTATCCGAAAGTCGGGGAGAAAACGGCGGCCGAGGTTTGGACGAAGATCGCGGATGCGCCCGATCCGCTGGAGCGCTTCCTGCGCGGCCTCGATGCTTCGGGACGAGGCGTCAAAGGCAGCCTCGCCAGCGCACGCTCGATGTTGCAGCTCATCGCCGGCGAGTCGATGCGGCGCAATCCGTCGGAATCGATCCGGCTGATCGTCGAGCGCGGCTACGGCGACTACGCGCGCTCGAAGTTCCCGAATGCGCAGGCGCGGCTGGACGATCTCGAACAGCTGTCGCAGTACGCGTTGCGTTATGAGGACGTCGTGCAGTTCCTGGAAGAGATCGCGTTGGCGAATCCGCTCGCGGGGGAAGACACGGCCGTCGTTGGGCCCGAGGACGAGAAGATCGTGTTGACGTCCGTGCACCAGGCGAAGGGCCTCGAGTGGAGGATCGCGTTCGTGATCTGGCTCGCCGACGGACGCTTTCCGTCGCAACGCGCGCTGCGCGTGCCGGGCGGCATCATCCGCGTCGAGCCGAACCGCGTGCATGAGGCGTTGCCGTTGCTCGAAGGGGCGACCGCCGACGCGCCGGTCGTCGACGAAGCGGGCACGCGCGAGATCGTAATTCCGGGCGAAGAGGAGGAACGGCGGCTGTTCTACGTCGCCGTGACGCGCGCGCGGCAAGAGCTCTACCTCGTCTTCCCCGTGATGGCACGCGACCGCGCGGGCATGGATATCCTGATGGAGCCGTCGCGTTTCGTGCGCGAGCTGCCCGGCGACTCCTACGAGAAATGGGTGATCGAATGACGACTCAGTTGCTGCTGCTCTCCAGCTCGAACGTGCACGGCTACGGATTTCTGGAGCAGCCGGGGGAAGACATCCACCGCTTCTTCGCCGGCCGGCGCCGCATCGCGTTCGTGCCGTTCGCGCTCGCCGATCACGCCGGCTACACGCAGACGGTCGCCGATCGCTTTCGCGCCATCGACCCGACGTTCGACGTTCAGCAGATCGATGACTTGAAGGATGCCGAGGGGATTTTCATCGGCGGCGGGAACACGTTCCGGTTATTGAAGACGCTGTACGAACGCAACCTGCTCCAGAAGATCCGCGACGCCGTGCGCAACGGCGTCCCGTATATGGGCTCCAGTGCCGGGACGGTGATCTCCGCGCCGACGATGCGAACCACGAACGACATGCCCATCGTCGAGCCGCCCTCCCTCGACTCCTTCGGCTTTGTCGACTTCCAGATCAATTGCCACTACCTCGACCCCGACCCGGGCGGGACGCACAAAGGCGAGACGCGCGAAGAGCGCATCCTCCAGTTTCACGAGGAGAATGCGACGCCCGTGGTCGGCATCCGGGAAGGGACGCTGCTCCGCGTCGAGGACGGCTCGGCGACGCTCCTCGGCATCGCGAACGCGCGCGTATTCCGCCGCGGGCGGGAGGCGGTGGAGGTGGCGCCGGGGACGGTGTTGGACGCGTATTTGTGACGTGGGAACGGGCTTCAGCCCGTTCCGGGACCGGCTGAAGCCGGTCCCCACGTCGTTCTGGGAAGGCAGGGGCCTCCCATCACGTTTCCCGTCCCGCATGATGCCGCCCGAATCGCAGTACGAAGAAACTGCGCTCGCGGAGAGTCGCGAGAAAGTCGAAGAGCCTCCCCTCTTCAAAGTCCTCCTCCACAACGACGACTACACGACGATGGACTTCGTCGTCTACGTCCTCGAGTCGATCTTCAACATGTCCGAGGAGACGGCCATCCAGGTGATGCTGAACGTCCACGTGCGCGGCGTCGGGGTGGCCGGCATCTACACCTACGAAATTGCCGAGATGAAGGTCGAGAAGACCACCGCATTGGCCCAGGAGAACGAGTTTCCGCTCCTGGTTACGATGGAGAAAGCGTGATCGCCAAGCAACTGCAAGCCACTTTCGAATTCGCCGTGAACGAAGCCGTCCGGCGGCGCCACGAGTACGTCACCCTCGAGCACCTCCTCTTCGCGCTGCTCCACGACCGCGACGCCATCGCCGCGGTGCGCGCGTGCGGCGGCGACGTCGACCTCCTCAAGAAGCAGCTCGACGACTTCATGAACAAGAACTACGAGGAGCTGCCGGACGGCACCACCGTCCAGCCGGTCCTCACCGCGATGCTCCAGCGCGTCGTCAACTACGCCCAGCTCCACGCGCAGAGCTCCGGGCAGAAGGAAGTCGACACCGGCCAGATGCTCGCCGCCGTCTATCAGGCCGAGCGTTCCCACGCCGTCTACCTCCTGCGCAGCGCCGGCATCAACAAGCTCGACATCCTCAATTACCTCGCTCACGGCATCGCCAAAGACGAGCCGGGCAAGCAGCCCGCGTTCGTGCAGCCCGACGAAGACGCGCCGAGCGGCGCCGGCGATCCGCTCAAGCAATTCGCCGTCAATCTCCTCGAGAAAGCGGGCAAAGGCGAGATCGATCCGCTCATCGGCCGCTCGCTCGAACTGGAGCGCACGATCCAGATCCTCTGCCGGCGGCGCAAGAACAACCCGCTCTTCGTCGGCGAGCCGGGCGTCGGGAAGACCGCGATCGCCGAGGGGCTGGCGCTGAAGATTCAGCGGAAGGAAGTGCCGGCGGTCTTGAAGGACGCCGAAGTCTGGTCGCTCGACATGGGCTCACTCCTCGCTGGGACGAAGTACCGCGGCGAGTTCGAACAGCGCTTGAAGGCGCTCATCACCGCGCTCACGGAGAAGAAGGACGCGATCCTCTTCATCGACGAGATCCACACCATCGTCGGCGCCGGCGCGGTGAGCGGCGGCACGATGGACGCCTCGAACATCCTCAAGCCGGCGATCGCCAGCGGCAAGTTGCGTTGCATCGGCTCCACGACCTACGCCGAGTACAAGGCCTCGTTCGAACGCGATCGCGCGTTGGCGCGGCGCTTCCAGAAGATCGAAGTCGGCGAGCCGTCGATCTCCGAGACGGTCGAGATCCTCACCGGCCTCAAGTCGTACTACGAACAGCATCACGGCGTGACCTTCACGCCTGAGGCGCTGCAGCTCGCCGCGGAGCTCTCGGCGAAATTCATCCACGACCGGCATCTGCCCGACAAGGCGATCGACGTTCTCGACGAGGCGGGCGCGCGGTTGCGGATGAAAGGCGCGACGTCGATGGTCATCGGCGAGCACGAAGTCGAGCAGGTCGTCGCCACGATGGCGAAGATCCCGCCGCGCACCGTCGCGAAGAACGAGAAGGAACGCCTCGCCGGACTCGAAGGCGATTTGCGCAAAGTCATCTACGGCCAGGACCACGCCATCAAGCAGGTCGTCGCCGCCATCAAGCTCTCCCGCTCCGGCCTCGGCAACGGCGACAAGCCGATCGGCTCGTTCCTCTTCTCCGGACCGACCGGCGTCGGCAAGACCGAGCTGGCGAAGCAGATCGCCGTCTCGCTCGGCGTCGAGTTCATCCGCTTCGACATGAGCGAATACATGGAGCCGCACACCGTGTCGCGCCTCATCGGTGCGCCGCCGGGATACGTCGGCTTCGATCAGGGAGGCCTCCTGACCGACGCGATCATCCGCACGCCTTACGCGGTGCTCGTGCTGGACGAGATCGAGAAGGCGCATCCGAACCTCTTCTCGATCCTGCTGCAGGTGATGGATCACGCGACGCTGA
>JAFAVZ010000213.1 GCA_019242175.1 Acidobacteriota bacterium | reverse complement strand
TCTTGCGGTCGCGCGTCTTCCAGTCTTTGTCCATGTCCGCGAGGAAGCTGGCCAGGTCGTCGGCGTGCTCCTCCTCCACGGCCAGAATCGACTCGAGCATGCGCCGGGTCGTGATGTCCTTGTCGCCCACGTAGCGGATCATCTCCGTGTACGAGTCGATGGCGATGCGCTCGGCGATCAAGTCTTCCTTGATCATGTCGAGCAGGTTGTCCCCTTCCACATACTCCGCATGCGACCGAGACGTCAGCCCCTCGGGGTTGAAGTTCGGCGAGCCGCCGAGCTGCACGATGCGGTCGGCGATCTGGTCCGCGTGCCCCTGCTCCTCGTTCGCGTGCTGCAGGAACTCCTGCGCGATCGGATCGGAGTGGATGCCCTGGGCCATGAAGTAGTGGCGTTTGTAGCGCAACACGCAGACGAGCTCCGTCGCCAGCGCCTCGTTGAGGATCTTGATGATGGTCGGCCGATCGCCCTGGTAGGCATCGGTCACCGCGCCTTCCTGGATGTGCTGCCGCGCGCGACGGCGCAGCTCCTGGACGTCGGTGAGGAACGTCTTGTCACTCATGGTTCTTACTTCTCCTTCCACTGGACCGCTCTTGCAATCACCGGTCCGCGCCAAAGCGCGTTTGCCGGGCGTCGTACGTCCGGCCCCGCCAGTGCAGCTGCCGGCGCACTCCCGTATACCAGATCGAGCGGAGGAAAACCCAGGCCCAGAGGCCGATCATCAGAGGATGGCCGAGCAGCGCGTTGACGAGGCCGTAGCGAAGATCGAGGAAGAGCACCACTCGCGTCAGCGTGATCGCCGCCACGATCGCGAGCGCCAGCCGGTTCCCGGCCAACGCGAGCGCGAACGGCAGCAGATGAGTCGCGATCAGAAGAAGGATGTTCGCCACTCCGACGACATAGCTGCGGCCGAGGGTGGAGAAGGCGTTCTTGGTGAAGCCTTCGATGATCTCGCGCAGGCCGTGATACATCCGCACGCTCACGAAGCGATCCGCCCGCACCACCTCGGTTCGCAGGCCGTTGTGGCGGACGAGGCGCGCGAGGCCTACGTCGTCGATCACGGCGTCTTTCAACTGCTCGTGGCCACCGATGGCCTCGTAGTCGCTGCGGCGGATGAGATTGCCCGTACCGCCGCCGATGGCCAGCCGCGCGATGCGCGTGCGGTTGCTCAGCCACGTCGGCAGAAATGCGAAGGCGGTCAAGGCGAGCATCGGCATTCCGATGTGCTCCCAGAAGCCGTGCAGCTCGAATTGGGGGAAGAGCGTGAGCATCGTCTTCCCGTTCTTCTCGAACTGCGCGACCGCCGCGCCGATCGCGTCCGGCGCATAGATGATGTCGGCGTCGACGAAGAGCAGCAGCTCGCCCTTCGCGCGTTTGCTGCCCTGGTGCAACGCCCATGGCTTGCCCAGCCACCCCTCCGGCGGCTCGACGCCGTCGATCACCGTGACACCGCCGATGGAGCGGAGGATCTCGCCGGTGCGGTCGGTGGAGCGATCGTTGACGACGAGGATCTCCATCGCCTGATGCGTCTGGGCGAGGAACGCGCGGACGGTGCGCTCGATCGTGCGCTCTTCGTCACGCGCGGGGATGACGACGGAGACGAACGTGCCGCGCGGTTCGGCCCGACGCAAGCGCGGCAGGAGGAGGAGATTGAGAACGGTTTGCCCGACGGCGAAGAGCCAGAGGGCGAGGACGGCGAGGAGGAGCAGCGTCATGCTGAGGGCCGCGGCTCAGGATCCTGTCATCCTGAACGGCGAAGACCGTGAAGGATCTCCCGGTCCGGGCGAGAAGCGCACGTGCGGGGAGATCCTTCGCCGTCGATGCGGCTCAGGATGACAGCATGGTCTTCTACGCGTTCGTACCGACTTTGCGCTGCGCGTCGAGGACGTACGGCGAGTCGGGGTACTGGCTGATGATCTGGCGGTACGTCGCCTTCGACTTGTCGCTGCTGCCCTGCACTTCGTAGGCGTGCGCGAGCAGGGCGAGCATCGAGTCGCCGGGGAGGATCTGGTTGTCGGTCTTGGCCAGCTCCGCGTTCAGCTCCGTCGTCACCTGCGCCGCCTCGCCGTTGTCGATGCGGAGCTGGTACTGGCTGTAGCGGGCCGGGTTGGCCAGCACGTGCTTCGGATGGTCGTCGATGAAGTCCTGGAGGAGCTTCTTCGCGCCGGCGACGTCGCCCTTGGCGGCGGCGATGCGGGCCAGGTAGAGGTTCGCGACGTCCGCGGCATCGCTGCCGGAGAACTTCGACTGCACCGTCTTGAACTGCGTCTCCGCGGCGGCGCTGCGCTCCGTCTCCGTCTTGAACTTCGCCGACGGATTCTGGTTCGTCTGCCCGGCCACGATCAGCGGCGAGTCGTTGGTCTCGATCGCGGTGGCGAGAGCGGCCTGCGCCTTCTGCTCCTGATTCGAGCGGTAGAAGTAGATGCCGTAGCCGATGAGGACGAGGGCCACGATGGCGCCGGTGATGAGATAGAGGAGGCGCTGGTTCTCGCGCGCCCGGATCGACAAGGCGCCGACTTCGTCGACGAACTTGTCATGCTTGAGGTCTCTACGGTGCTGACGATCCATGTTCGCAATGTTCCTTGAAGGAAGTGGGGGACTCTAATTCAGGCCGCCTGAACCGTCAACGTCACGAACCGATTCCCTGCCGCGCCCGACGCATTGCGGATCGCTGTCGCCTTCGGCGCCAGACCCATTTACAATGACGTGGCAATCCAATCGGGACGGCACTGCGGCTCTTCGTGTCCAAAGCCTCGTAAAGCCTTTGGCCCCAGGCGCAGCCGGTCGTAACGGAGGTACAGGGATTGCAGGCGGCAATCACACTTCACTTGATCACCTCGGCAGGGACGGGACTCATGACCGCGCGGGCGTTGCTGGCAACGGCTTTCCTCTTCTATTCGACTGTCTCCATGGCTGCCGCTCCGCCGCGCGACGATTCGCCGACCGCGTCGGTCCTCTGCTATCACATCGTGGAGTCCCCTCAGGATCCGCGGATGGAGATCAGCCGCGAGACGTTTCGCCAGCATCTGCGCTATCTGCAGCTCACCGGCTACAACGTCATCCCCCTTCGCCATCTCTATGAATACGTCGTCGGCAAACGGGCTTCGATCCCGGCCAACGCCGTCGTCATCACGATCGACGACGGCTGGCGCAGCGCCTACACGGAGGCGTTCCCGGAGCTCCAGCGACTCAAAATGCCGTTCACGTTATTCATTTATCCGAACATCATCGGCCAGACGAACCACGCTTTGACCTGGAAACAGGTGAAGCAGATGTCCGACGCCGGCGTCGACATCCAGAGCCATTCGCTCAACCATCCGTTCCTCACCCAGCGCCGCCACGCCGAGCTCGACGACAAGGCGTACGCGACGTGGCTGGAACGGGAGATGGCGGAGAGCCGCAAGATCCTGGAGAAGCAGACCGGCAGGAAGGTGAGCTTCATCGCCTATCCGTACGGCGACTACGACGGCAAGGTGACGAAGGCCGCCGCCGCCGCCGGCTACGAGGCCGCGCTGACGTGCGACTACGGCCGGGTCAAGAAGGGCAGCGATCCGCTCCGCATGCGCCGCGTGATCATCGAGAAACGGATGGACTTCGCCGCCTTCCGCCACTACCTCGGCGCTACGCCGATGGAGCTGGCCCAGATGACGCCGCTCCCCGGCCAGATCGTCGATCCGGCGATCACGCCGTCGACCGTGATCTCCGCCCGCATCCCGAACTTCCAGAACCTCGACCCGCGCACGGTCGGCATGGCCCTCGTCAGCGGCGGCGGGCCGACGCCGTTCACGTACGACCCGCGCGACGGCTCGATCACGCTGACGATCCAGGACGCGATCAACTCGCTGAAGGGCAAGTATCACCGCGCGCTCGTGTGGGCGACGGACAGCAAAGGCCGCCGCCGCGAGGCGACGTGGACGTTCCGCCTCCCCGATCCCCTCCCGCCCACGACCGCCCTGCCGGTCGTGACGCCCGTCTCGACGCCTCCCCTCCCGAAACCCGCCGACGCGCCGATCCCGGCAGGTGGCGGCGTCACGATGCGAACCTCGGACGTGAAGGAATCGCGAGCGGGGGCGGTAGGGCCGTGATGGTCGTTGGTAGTTGTTAGTTGCTGGTTACTAGTTGCTGGTTGCTCGTAAGCTCCAGCATCTGCGAGCCTTCTCTACTAGCAACCAGTAACCAGCAACCAGTAACCAACAACTACGGCAACTTGATCGTCGGCTTCTCGTCTCGTTCGCGATAGAGGATCGCCGTCTTCCCGATCATGCCCGCGACTTGCGAATCGGTCGATGCCGCGAGGCGTTCGGCGGCTTCTTTCCGTTCCTTGGCATCCTCGACTTCGATCCGTACTTTGATCAGCTCGTGAGCCGCGAGCGACTGCTTCGTCTCTTCGAGCACGCCGCCGCTCACGCCTCCCTTCCCCACCCGGACGACGGGCGAGAGCGCATGGGCAAGACCGCGGAGGTACTGGCGTTGTTTCGCTGTGAGCACTTTTGAGTTCGCAGTTCTTAGTTCGTAGTTCTCAGGGACATGCGTTCTCGTTCCCACTCTCGTTCTTGCTGCGAACGAAGAACTGCAAACCGAGAACTCATGAGCATTCTATAGGCCCGAGCCGTGCAAAAGCGCGCGGCATGAAACAGGCCGTTCTTTGCCTCGCCCTCACGCTCGTCGCCGCCGGCGCCGTCGCCCAGCCGAGCCCATCCTTTTCTTTCGGCCCCCGTGTCTCCAGCTACTCCACGGACATGGATCTCGACTTCGCCACGCGGCTCGAGACCGGCCGGCAGACGGCCATCGGCTTCGTCGGCGACTACCGCAACGGCGGCCTCGTCCTCGATTGGATGTACGAGCACGACTCCTCGGACGGCGCGGATCTCACGGACATCGTGGCCGACATCGGCGATTACGAGCGCAACGGCGGCGAGGTGACGGTCGGCTACGCGGTCGCTCCGTTCCTCGACTTGCAGGGCGGCGTCCGCCTCGACTCCATCCGCGTCGGCGGCGCCCGCCTCCTCGGCGGCTCCCTCTTCGAAGACGAAGACATCGACCACACCGGCTTCGTCGCCGGCATCCATCTCCACACCCGCGATCACATGCCGGTCAGCTGGTACGGCACGGCGCGCGGCATCCTCGGATCGGCGAAGCTCGACGACGCATTCGGCGATCGCGTCTCTTCCGACACGTCGGGTTGGCGCGCCGAGACCGGCATCATGATCCGCATCGGCGAGTCGAACTGGTACCTCGTCCCCGGCGCAGAGTACGAGCACCTGAAGACCAAAGACTTCGACGTCTCGTGGAAGACGAACCGCGTGTTCCTGAGCGTGGTGTTCTCGCGCTGAACAACGTGAGGACGGGCTTCAGCCCGTCCTGGGACCGGCTGAAGCCGG
>JAFAVZ010000099.1 GCA_019242175.1 Acidobacteriota bacterium | reverse complement strand
ATCAGGTCAGATCTCCCGGAAGCAGTAGGGACGGAGGACTTCCATGTTCTCGTCGAGCTTCGACACGTCGAGGTAGCGGAGCGTGGCGGCGATCGACGACATCAGCGAGTTGCCGTCCTGCGGGGTGTAGCAGAAGCCGACCACCTTGCGCGGGTTCGGCACGGCCAGCGTCGGCAGCGGCACGACCGTCTGCGAGAGGATGCGGCCGAAGTAGCCGTGGTCGCGCCCGAACGAGAAGATCTGATTGACGGAGCGCTTGTTCGTGCACGCCACGCGCGGGTTGTTGCGCAGCGCCGACTTGACCTCTTCGAGCGTCGTGTCGTGCGCGAGCTCGAGGTCGAACCAGAGCGTGTGCATGTACTGGGTGTTGATCTTGATGGCCGAGGAGAAGAGGTTCAGCTCCAGGCCCATGGTGGCGAAGAGATGGTGGGCATCGCGGGCGTGATGCGTGCCGAACTCCGGATCGTCATGCTTGCCCGCCTGCGGCGCGGGGATGAACGACTTGATGTCGGAGACGTCGTTCGCGCGGCGCATGCAGACGAAACGGCCCGCGTTGACGGACATCTTGCCCTTCTGCTCGCCGATGGTCTTGAGGAGGACGGAGATGTTGTGCGTGTTGCAGGAGACGACCTGGACGAAACGGTCGTCTGGGCTCTGGATCGCGTCGTTGATGCCGCGCGCGTAGGGCTTGCCGAAGCCGAACTCCGAGCCCTGGGCCAGGAAGCCGCGCGGCCCTTTGATGCGCTCGTAGTACTTCGCCTTGTTGTCGTTGCCGGCCGGGCTGCAGTCGACGACGACCGTGGCCCGCTCCAACGCCTCTTCCGTGGTGAAGGAGACGCGGTGGCCGAGGTGCTCGAACTCGCCGCGGGCTTCTTCGTCGACCGCGAGCTTGGCGCCGCGGTTGACGAGGTACTCGATCATGGCCCGGTCGTCCGGGTTGGGCGTGCGCTTGTGGAACGTGACTTCGGAGATGTTCCACTTCTCCTTGAAGTCGGTGTAGAGCCCGATGAGAGGTTCGCCGATGGTGCCGGTGCCGACTACATGGATGATGTTCTTCGCCATGGCCGCGTACGCCTCCGCTGAATTCGGGCGCGGATTGTAGCGTTAGAATCGACCGATGGCGAAGACGATCGAGATTCCGGACGCTCTTCATGCTGACCTGGAAAGGCGCGCGGCGACAGAGGGGTTGACGCTTTCGGAGCTGGTGCTGCGGGAACTGCAGAGCCAGGAAGGGAAGCTGACGCCGGCCGAAGTTTGGGAACGGATTCAGCGCCGCTCTCCTGTCAACCTCGGCGCCCCGGCCGCGGATCTCGTTCGTGAAGCCCGGGAAGAGCGTGATCGCGAGCTCGAGAATGCCCTCCGTCGTCGCTGATGCTTCGGCGGTCATAGACTTCCTGAGCGGCATGCCGGACGGGGCTGCCGTCGGTGCACGGTTCGCTGGTGCCGAATTGCACGCTCCCCACGTGATCGATCTGGAAGTCGCGCATGTCCTGCGTCGCGGCGTTCGCCTCGGCACAATCACGGAGATGCAGGCCGGCGAGATTCTCCAGTCGTTACGGGAGATGAAGATCCGGAGGTACCCGCATGGAGGCCTCCTCCCCCGCATCTGGCAACTTCGCCACAACCTCACGGCCTACGACGCCGCCTACGTAGCCCTCGCCGAGCTTCTCGGCGCACCTTTGGTCACGCGCGACGGGCGGTTGGCGCGCAGTGCGGGGCACGGGGCGGCGATCGAGCTGATCGCGTAGAATCGCCGGCCCATGGCCAAGAAGCCCGAGACGGGCGAGAGGCTCATCGCCTCCAACAAGAAGGCATTTCACGACTACTTCATCCTCCAGAAGCTGGAGGCGGGGCTGGAGCTCACCGGCACGGAAGTCAAAGCTCTGCGGGACGGCAAGGCGAACTTGAAGGATGCCTACGTCATCTTCAAGAACGGCGAGTCCTTCCTCTTCGGCGCGCACATCTCGCCGTACTCCCACGGCAACCGGGAGAACCACGAGCCGGAGCGCACCCGCAAGCTGTTGATGCACAAGAAAGAGATGGAGAAGCTCCAGGCCCAGATCGTCGAGAAGGGACTGACGATCGTGCCGTTGCGGCTCTACTTCAAGGGGAGCCGGGTCAAGGCGGAAGTTGCGGTCGTGCGAGGCAAGAAGCAGTACGACAAGCGCGAGACGGAAAAGCGTCGCGAGGCCGATCGCGAAGCCGCCGCGGCGATGAAGACCCGCCGGTCGCCCTAGCGCGACACTGTGGCGGGAAAGCCACACTCGTGGGGCGCAGGCACCACAGAAAATCGTGCCGGGCGAGCCGGCGGCAAAACGCTAAAAACGGGAAACAAGGCACTTAGCGCGCGGATGGTTCCCCCGAACGCCGTGGCACTCGGCTCGCTCTAAGCGCTGCCGGACATGTACGCACAGCGGAAAACCATCAACGCAAACGTCGGCATCACCGGCATCGGCCTCCACTCCGGCATCTACACGAAGCTCGAGCTGCACCCGGCTCCGGCCGGAAGCGGCATCACCTTCGTGCGCGCCGACCTGGACGGCCTGCGCATCCCGGCCCTGCAGGCGTCCACCACGGCTCTCGACTATGCCACCACGGTCGGCAAGGACGACGTCGCCATCGGCACCGTCGAGCATCTCCTCTCCGCCGTCGTCGCCTGCGGCCTCACCGACGTCGACATCCACATCGACGGTCCCGAAGTCCCCATCATCGACGGCAGCGCGATGCCCTTCATGCACCTCATCGACGCCGCGGGCATCCGGCCCCTCGATGCCGAGGTGAAGGTGCTGCAGATCCGCCGGCCGATCGAGATCGTCGAGGGCGACAAGAGCATCCGCATCACGCCGGCCAAGACCCTCAGCATCAAGTACAAGATCGACTTCGACCACCCGACCATCGGCCGGGAGTCGATGCAGTTCGACTTCAGCCACGAGAACTTCCTGCGCAAGATCGCGCCGGCCCGCACGTTCGGCTTCATGCGCGACGTCGAGAAGCTCCGCCAGGCCGGTCTGGCCCGCGGCGGTTCGGTCGAGAACTGCATCGTCCTCGACGACCAGGGCGTCGTGAACGGACCGCTGCGCTTCAAGGACGAATTCGTCCGGCACAAGATCCTCGACCTCATCGGCGACCTCGCGCTCGTCGGGCGACCGATCGTCGGCGAGATCACGGCGAACCGTGCCGGCCACGCGATGCACTCCCGTTTCGTCGGCCAGGTTCTCGCCGCGGCGGCCGAGACGGACGACTTCCCGATCGGCATCGGCGCGCAGGGTCGGGCCGAGTCGTTCGCCTGAGACGTGCGCAGTGTGGTAAAAAAGCCACAGTGCGCACGATCGTTCTTCTCCTCGCTCTCGTAACAGCCACCGCGGCGCACGCCGAAGAGGAGAAGATCCAGAATCTTTCGGCCGCGGCAACCAACGGCCAGGTCAGCGTCCGCTTCTCGCTCGCGAACGCCTTTCAGAACGGCCAGACCGTGCAGGGATTGCAGAGCGGCGTCCCGACCAGCTTCACCTACATCATCGAGATCTTCCGCGACCGGCCGAACTGGTTCGATGAAGGCATCGACCGTTCGCGCATCGAGGTCATCGCCACGTTCAACTCCGTCACGCGCGAATACCTCCTGAACTACCGGCGCGACCGCAAGCTCGTTCGCTCCGAGACGTTCAGCGATCTGCGGGAGCTGGAGCGGCGCATGACATCCATCGAAGAGCCGGACCTCTTCGACATCGGCGGCCGCCGCCCTTACAAGCTGAAGGTCCGGGTGAAGGCCGATCTCTCCCGCGGCTGGATGCTTTACGTGATCCCCTGGCAGATCTCCACGCACTGGCGCGAAGTCCGCGTCCAATCGCCGGCGGAGGTCGGCGCGCGATGAGTGCGCGCGAGCTGCTGCTGCGGTATCGCAAGGATCCGCGGGTCATCATCACCGTCCCGCTCCTGATCCTCGCCGCGACGTCGCTCGTCTATTACCTCATCCAGCGCGCGAAGGAGCTCTCGCCCGAGGCGCTTTCGAGCCAGGTGTTGTTGTTCGTGCTCTGGAACATCAACGTCCTGCTCATCGTCGGCATCCTCTTCGTCCTCTTCCGCGGCATCGTGAAGCTCGTGCTCGAACGGCAGCGGGGCATCATCGGCTCGCGCTTCCGCACGAAGCTCGTCTTGACGTACGTCGCGACGTCGCTCCTGCCGGTCTTTCTCCTCTTCCTCGTCGCCACCGATCTGCTCCGCGTCTCGATCGACCGCTGGTTCAACACGCCGGTGCAGCGGATCCTGAAGAACAGCGAGCAGATCGCGCAGATGGCGCAGGATCAGGCGGGGGCGGTTGCGGGCGGTGCGGCGAAAGAGATCGCCTCGACGCCCGGCATCACCGACGCCGCGCAGATGGACGCCGTGCTCCGTCACGTCCAGCAGTTCCATGAAGTCGATCTCGCCGGGCTCTATCGCATCCAGCCGGGGGGCGCCACGCTCGTGAAGCTGAATGGCGATCCGCGCGTTCCCGTCCTGGAGCTGCCCGAGCCGCCGACCCGTTTCTTCGACGAGGTCCAGCGCGTCGGCAAGGCGGTGAAGATCGACGGCTCGGCGAGCGGGAAGTGGATCCGTTCCGCCTCGCGCGTCGCCAACGGTCCCTACGTCGCCGTCGCCGGCGTCTTCATCCCCGACTCGATGAGCCGGATGATCAACGAGTCGATCATCGCCCAGCAGAATTTCGAACAACTCGATCTGCAGCGCCCGACGCTGAAGGCCTCGCAAACGTCGCTCTTTCTCGCCGTGACGCTGGCCATCCTCTTCGGCACGCTCTGGACGTCGATCTACGCGTCGCGCCGCATCACGATCCCGATCAAAGCGCTGGCCGAGGGGACGGCGACGCTGGCGCAGGGGGGCTATGGGCATCGGATCGACGTCGCGGCCGGCGACGAAGTGGGGCGGCTCATCGAGTCGTTCAACCAGATGTCCGGCCAGCTCGCCGAACAGCGCCAGGCACTCACCGAAACGAATCGGCGCCTCGACGACGAACGCGCGTTCATGTTCACGGTCCTCGACAGCGTTTCGACCGGGATCATTGCGTTCACCGAAGAGCTGGAAGTCCTCACCATCAACCAGGCCGCGCTGCGCATGCTCGCTCTCGAAGAGCTGCCGTCGCGCTCGAATCTTTGCAGCATGCTCGAGGGCGATCTCGCGCCGTTGGGTGAGGCGCTGCGCGATCTCATCACCCGCACCGGCCGTTCGCGCGAGGTGACGATCATCCGCGGCGGCGAGCTGCACTATCTCGAGCTCTCCGCGGCGCGCCTCGCCGGCGGCGAAGAGCACGGCTGGGTGCTCGCCATCGAAGACTCGACGCAGCTGATGCAGGCCCAGAAGCTCGCGGCGTGGAACGAGGCGGCGCGGCGCATCGCGCACGAGATCAAGAATCCGCTCACGCCGATCCAGCTCAGCGCGGAGCGGATGGCGAAGAAGTTCGGCCGCAACGAGCCCGGAATCGAGGAAGGCTGTCGGACCATCGTGACCGAGGTGAGCCAGCTGAAACGGATGGTGGACGAGTTCTCGCGATTCGCGCGCATGCCCGCCGTCCATCTGCGGCACGCGCAGCTCGCCGAGATCCTGCAGCAGGCGGCGAGCCTCTATCGCGACGTGAAGAAAGGCGTGACGGTGAGCGTCGACGTCGCGCAGGACATCGAGCTGCTCATGGATCCGGAGCAGATCCGGCGCGCGGTCGGCAATCTGCTGAAGAACGCCGTCGAGGCGACGGAGGCGGGGGAGATCCGCGTCTCCGCGCGCCGCGCGCAACACCGCGTGGTGATCGAAGTCGCCGATCCCGGCCGCGGCGTTCCGGACAGCGACAAGGACAAGCTCTTCCTCCCGTACTTCTCCACGAAAGGCCGCGGCACCGGCCTTGGACTGGCCATCGTGCACCGCATCGTGCGCGACCACGACGGCCAGATCTCCGTGCACGACAACCATCCGAAAGGGACGCGCTTCGAGATCGAGCTGCCGGCATGAGAAGGCCAGTGACCGGTTGCTGGTTGCTGGTCTGTTGCGCCTCCGTTCGTTCCGGCGCAGCCGCGCGAGCAACCAGCAACTAGGAACCAGCAACCACGTTCATGGCCAAGATCCTCATCATCGACGACGAGCCTTCCATCCGCAGCACGCTCGCGGGCATTCTCGAAGACGAGGGGCATCGCACCGTCGTCTGCGAATCGGGCGAAGAAGCGCTGGCGCAGTTCGCGCGCGACGAGTTCGATCTCGCGCTGCTCGATCTCTGGCTGCCGGGCATCGACGGACTCTCCGTGCTGGAGCGCATCCGCGGTGCGGCCGCGCCGCCGGTGATCGTGATCTCCGGCCACGGCAACATCGACACCGCCGTCCGCGCGACCCGTCTCGGCGCCTACGACTTCCTGGAGAAGCCGCTCTCGCTCGAGCGCGTCTTGCTGACAGTCAACCACGCGATTTCCGATCGCCGCCTGCGCGAACAGGTGCGCGATCTTCGCCGCCAGATCTCGCTCGAAGAATTGCTCATCGGCGACAGCGACCCGATGCGGCGTCTCGATCAGCAGATCCGCAGCGCCGCGCCGTCCAACAGCCGGGTGTTGATCACCGGCGAGAACGGCAGCGGCAAGGAGATCGTCGCGCGCACGTTGCATCGCCTCTCCACGCGCGCCGAGGCGCCTTTCATCGATGTGAATTGCGCCGCGATCCCGGAGGAGTTGATCGAGTCGGAGCTGTTCGGACATCGGAAGGGCGCGTTCACCGGCGCGATCGACGATCGCAAAGGCAAGTTCGAGCTCGCCGACGGCGGGACGTTGTTCCTCGACGAGATCGGCGACATGAGCCTGAAGACGCAGGCGAAGGTGCTGCGCGTGCTGCAGGAGCAGACGTTCCAGCGCGTGGGCGGGCAGCAGACGATCAAGGTCGACGTGCGCGTGCTCGCGGCGACGAACAAGGATCTGGAGCAGGAGATCGCGGCGGGCAGCTTCCGCAGCGACTTGTACTACCGGCTGAACGTCATCCCGATCGAGGTGCCGCCGCTGCGCACGCATGCGTCGGACATCGCGCAGCTTGCCGAACATTTCCTCCGCCGCTTCGCCGCCGAGACCGGCGCGCCGCGCAAGAAGTTGTCGGCGGGGGCGATCGCGAAGTTGAAGGGATACGGGTGGCCGGGGAACGTGCGCGAGCTGCGTAACGTGATTGAGCGGCTCGCGATTTTGTTGCCCGGCGACACGATCGAGCCGGATGACATTCAGCTCGGCGCGCGCGCGGACGTGGCGACGTCGATCCCGCACAATCTCACACTGCGCGAGGCGCGGGACGAGTTCGAGAAACGCTACATCCTGTCGCGGCTGAAGGAGCTCGCGGGCAACGTGAGCCGCACCGCGGAAGTGCTCGGTGTGGAGCGCTCGAATCTGTATCGGAAGCTCCACGCATACGGAATCCGCGTTGAGCGAAATTAGGTGTCATCCTGAGCCGCGAAGACGGCGAAGGATCTCCCGGCTCGTGCGCTGATCGCTCGCATCAGGAGATCCTTCACTTCGTTCAGGATGACAAGCCGGATCGTGAAATAGGATCCGGAGCCGATGCGTTAGGCGGTCTTGACTGCGCGGGATGGTTCGCCTATCCTTCGCCGCCTCACCAAGCGGGCATAACTCAGTTGGTAGAGTGCAACCTTGCCAAGGTTGATGTCGCCGGTTCGAACCCGGTCTCCCGCTCCAACCCTTTAGCTAGCTACCTAGCAAACTTCACTCAGTTCTTGCGTTACTGGCGGTTCCCGCC
>JAFAVZ010000113.1 GCA_019242175.1 Acidobacteriota bacterium | reverse complement strand
CTTCGTATGGTCGCTCGTAGTCGACGACGAAGAAGCCGGTGCGCGGGCGTCCCGCCCGCAGGCCGTCGGACGTCTCGTCCGGCGGCTACTCACCTCTCGACTCACCTCTCGACTCACCTCCCGACTCACCTCCCGACTCACATCCCGACTCACTCCCGACTCACCTCCCGACTCACTCCCCGGTTCACGTCGCAGCGGCGCGAGACGTGCCGCTGCCGGCGGGCGAGACGCCCGCGCTCCATTCGTTCACAATGCGGCGCATGCGTTGGAACGCCGCTCTCCTCGCCGCCTTCGGCATCGTCTTCGTATGGTCGCTCGTGCGGCCACACGACTACTTCACCTGGCTCCTCGAGGTCTTCCCCGCCATCATCGGCATCATCGTCGTGCTGGCGATGCGGCGTACCTTTCCGCTCACGCCGCTCCTCCTCACCCTCCTCACGCTGCACGCGATCATCCTCATGGTCGGCGGCCACTACACCTACGCCGAAGTCCCGCTCGGATTCTGGGTCCGCGACGCCCTCGGCATGGCTCGCAACGACTACGACCGCCTCGGCCACTTCGCGCAGGGCTTCGTGCCGGCGATCCTCGCGCGCGAGATTCTGATCCGACGCAACGTCGTGCGCGGGCGCGGCTGGCTGTTCTCGATCGTCGTCGCGTTCTGCCTCGCGTTCAGCGCTCTCTACGAGCTGCTGGAGTGGTCGGTCTCGATGCTCACCGGCGCGCAAGGCGACGCCTTCCTCGGCACGCAAGGCGACGTCTGGGACACGCAGAAGGACATGGCCACCGCGCTCGTCGGCGCGATCATCGCGCAGCTGACGCTGGCGGCGTGGCACGACCGGCAGCTCGCAGCCCGCGGTAATCCGTCAAGTACCAGATGACCACAATGAGCAGCCCGATCGCGACGAAGAAGTTGCGCGAACGGATGCCGGCCGAGAAGCTCGCCAGCCACGGCAACACGATCATCAGCAGCCCGACGATCAACTCGATCGCGCCATGCAGCGAGAGCCGCAGCACCTTCACCGCGCCGAGGGGAAAGCGCGTGATGAGCGTCAGCGCGAGATGCAGCGCGGCGAGCACGTAGCAGATCGTCGCCTGCCGGCCGCGGAAGCCCGCCAGTGACGGACCGAGGATCAGGAAGATCACGAGGGTGTAGTCGATGATCCCGTGCGCGATGGCGCCGATGCTCCGATGCATGCTCGTCACTCCGTTTTGAAGTACTTCTCGTACCAGGCGATCGAACGCTCCGTCCAATCGACGATGTGCTTCGGCTCGCGAAGGCCATGACCTTCGCGCGGATACCGCACGAACACGGTCTCGACCCCCACATCCTTCAGCGCAATGTAGAACTGCTCGGCCTCGGAGATCGGGACGTCGTTGTCATTCTCGCCGTGGATGAGCAGCGTCGGCGTCGCTGCGCGCGCGACGTAGCGCAGCGGCGAACGCTTCCACAGCTCGTCCATCACGTCCATCTGATGCGGCCGATAGCCGTACTCCATCTCTTCATACTGGTTGTAGTACGTCGTGTAGTTGTAGCTGACGAGATTGATGATCGCGGCCGTCGGAATCGCGGCCTTGAAGATGCGCGTCTGGGTGATGAGCCACGCGGAGAGCTGGCCGCCGTAGCTGACGCCTTCGACGCCGAGGCGGTTGCGATCGATCCATGGGTAACGGCGGAGGGCGGCGTTCACGCCGTACAACACGTCCTGCGCTTCATCACCGTCCTGATCGCGGAACACGCCATCGGCGAACGGCTGGCCGTAGCCGGTCGAGCCGCGGTAGTTCACCTGCAGCACGGCCCAGCCGTGCGCCGCGTAAACCTGGTTGCGCAGCGTGAAAGCGGAGCCCTGTTGGCCGTGCGGGCCGCCGTGAATGACGACGATCATCGGATGCTTCGACGTCTCGGTCATGCCCAGCGGCTTGGTGAGGAACGCCTCGACTTCGAACTTGTGGTCGTTGCTGACGAAGCGGAAGGACTCCGTCTTCGCCACGGTGTCGATCTGATTGAGCGACGTCATCTGCTTGCCGTCGACGTACAGCTGCGACAGGTCTTCCGGCGACGTGAACGCGTACGCGAGCCGCCCGCTCTTGCTGAATCCATACGATCCGGTGCGGCCCTCCCGCTCGATGACGCGCTCCACCTTGCCGTCCACGAAACGGATCAAGCGCACCTGACCGCGCTCCTGCAGCAGGCAATAGATCGAGTTGCCGTCCGGCGCCCAGCTGGCGCCGATCTGGCGGTTGTCGACGTCCTTCCCCACCTCGCGCCGGTTCGTGCCGTCCGCATCGATCGTCCAGACGTGCGTGTCCTCCATCGTCGTCTCGAGGTCGGTCAGGCCGCGCTTCGTGGCGAGAAAGAGAATCGATTTGCCGTTCGGGGAGAACTGCGGCTGGTACTCCGCGCTCTCCGTCGCCGTGAGCCGGCGGATCGCGCCGTCTTTCACGCGAACGATGAAGAGGTCGTAGTTGAAGAAGCGGTCTTCATCCTCGTCGATGTTGGAGACGAAGACGATCTCGGCGCCATCCGGCGACCAGGAGATGGAGTGCTCGTGGTGATTGCCGCTCGTCAGCTGGCGCGTCTGCCGGGTCGCGACGTCATACAGAAAGATGTGCAGGCGCCGGTTGTCGTTGTGTCGCGACTCCCCTTCTTCGAGATCCGGTTTGTAGAGGAAGCGGCGGATGACGACCGGATCGCCGCTCGCCTCGGCGGTCTCCGAGCCGGGCACGGCGGAAACGTATGCCAGCGTGCGGCCGTCCGGCGACCAGGCGACCGACGCGCCCGGAAACGGCAGCGGGGTGTTCGTCGACTCCGGCTGCGCGACTTTCGTGATGTTCGTGCCGTCTTTCTTCGCGATCTGCAAACCGTCGCTGCCGTTGAAGGCCAGCCACTCGCCGTCCGGCGACCAGAGGGCTCCGCTGGTGCGGTCGGCCAGCGCCGTCGACTTGCCCGTTTCGACGTCGAGGATGTTGAGGCGCCGCTGCGGGCGCTCCTTCGACTCGTTGCGCTCGATCGAATAGGCGACGAGCTTTCCGTCTGGCGAGATCGTCACGCCGGCGACGCTGCGCAGTTTGTAGAGGTCGGAAGCCTGGAGCGTGGCCGCGAGAACGACGGCGGTCAACATCATGGCAAGTCGGCTCCTTCACCGAAGTCGAGGATGCGGAAGTTCGGATTGCCCGCGGCGGCGATCGCGAGACGAAGGTCGTCGACCGGCTGCGTCTCGCCGTCGTCCCCCAACGCGAACGTGCCGTAGTGCATCGGGATGCTCGTCTGCGCCCGCAGCAGCTTCGCCGCCTCGACGGTCTCCGCCGGGTCGACGTGCGCCGGCCGCATGAACCCCCGCGGCAGATACGCGCCGATCGGCAGCAGCGCGACGCGGATGTTCGGGAAGCGATTGGCGATCTGGGCGAAGTGCCCGCCCCATCCCGTGTCGCCGGCGAAGTAGACGTTGCCCGACGGTCCGGAGATGACGAAGCCGCCCCAAAGCGTGGCGTCGCGATCGGAAAGGGCGCGCGCGCAGAAGTGCTGCGCCGGCACGACCGTGACGTGCACGCGTTCGCCGATCTGCGCGGTCTGCCACCAGTCGAGGTCTTCGCCATGCTCGACGCCGTGCCGCGTCATCAAGGCGGAGTTGCCGAGCGGAGTGAGGATGCGCGGCGCGCGCAGGGCGCGCAACGTGGGGAGGTCGAGATGGTCGTAGTGGTTGTGGCTGATGAGGACCGCATCGATCGGCGGCAGGTCCTGAAAGAGGATGCCTGGCGGCCGATGCCGTTTCGGACCGAGGAAGGGCAAGGGCGAGCACCTCTGAGACCAGATGGGATCGGTGAGGATGTTGATGCCATCCATCTGGATGAGCATGGTCGCGTGATTGACGAAGGTGACGCGCACGCGCCCCCCGTCCACCCGCCCCGGCGGCTTCGGCCCCGGCGCCGCGTCGACCCACTCCCGCCACACACCCGGCTCCCTCGTCATCTGCCACTTGAGGACCGAGCCTTCGATCTTCCTGGCCGGATCCTGGTTGTGAAACCGCGTGCCGTCGAAGTGGTCGCTCTCAGCTCCCCGATACCTCGGCGCCGCGACGAGCATGCGCTCCAACGCGACCCCCAACCCCACCGCCCCCGCCGCGACGACCGCGCCTTTCGCGAGCTTTTTCATGGCCGGA
>JAFAVZ010000507.1 GCA_019242175.1 Acidobacteriota bacterium | reverse complement strand
TCAACGTCTTCCTGCCGCAAGCTTACAGCGATTCCCCAAACCTGCGCCTGCCCGTGCTCTACATGCCGGACGGCGGCATCGGCGAAGATTTTCTGCACGTCGCCGGCCTCGTGCAGGTGCTGACCGGCAACGGGACGATGCGGCCGTTCATCCTCGTCGGGATCGAGAACACGGAACGCCGCCGCGACACGACCGGCCCGACGGAGAACGCGGAGGACAAGAAGATCGCACCGCGCGTCGGCGGCTCCGCGAAGTTCCGCGCGTTCATCCGCGAGGAGCTGTTCCCCGAGATCGAGAAACGCTACCGCACGACGAAGGAACGCGCGATCGTCGGCGAGTCGCTCGTCGGCCTGTTCATCGTGGAGACGTTCCTCCGCGAACCGGAGATGTTCGATACGTACCTGGCGTTCGACCCCAGCCTCTGGTGGAACGACGCTCATTTGGTTGCGGAGGCTCCCAAACTGCTGAAGCCCGGCAAACGCATACTCTGGATCGCCACCAGCGACGAGCCCGGAATCCTCGCCCCCACCACCCGCTTCGTGGACGTGCTGCGCGCGAACAAGGTGGAAGGCTTGCGCTGGACGTACACGCCGATGCCCGAGGAGAAGCACTCGACGATTTACCATCCCGCCGCGCTGCGCGCGTTCCGGGCGGTGCTGGGTCCGTGAGGATGTGAAAACGTGGGAACCGGCTTCAGCCGGTTCTGGGACGGGCTGAAGCCCGTCCCCACGTTTTGGAGGATCGTTACGCTGTTGCCGGCGCCGGCTTTTTCCGCATATCCAAAAACAGCAGCCCGATCCCGATACAGATCGCCGAATCCGCAACGTTGAATGCCGGCCAGTGGTAGTCGCGGCCGTTGAGCGTCACGTAGAAGTCGAGGAAGTCGATCACGTAGCGGAGGCGGAAGCGGTCGAGCAGGTTGCCGATCGCGCCGCCGAGGATCAGGTGCAGTCCGGTCTGCAGGAGGCGGTCGCTCACGGAAGAGCGGAACGCGTAAACGACCACGAGGCAGAACACGCCGATCGCGCCGATGTTCAGCAACAGCGGCACCGCCTGCGACTCCGCATTCGCCCCGATCCCGAAAGCCGCGCCGCTGTTCCGCACCTGCACGAGCTGGAACAGGTTCGGGATGAGCGGAATCGTCTCGTGCAGATCGATGTGCATCGCCACGAGCCACTTCGTCACCGCATCGACGAGGATCACCGCGAGCGCGACGATCAGGTAGTGCACGCGCTTCAAGCCGACTTCTTCTCCTCGATGAGGCGGTCGAGCTCCGCGCGCACGCGTCCGAGGATCTCGTCGTAGGTGAATTGGCCGAGGGAGAGCGGGCCGCGTTTGAGGTTCACGTAGCTCGGCGCGCACCACATGCCGAGGTCCGCGTCGTCGGTTTCGCCCGGGCCGTTCACGCGGCAGCCCATCACGGCGATCGTGATGTCGTGCTGCTTCGCGTACTGCGCCATCTCCCGGACGTTCTGCGCCAGCTCGATGAACGCCTCGTTCTCCACGCGCGAGCAAGACGGGCAGCTGATGATGTTCAGCCCTTTGTGCTCGAACCGCGGCACGGAGCGGAAGCGGCCGTTCTCGATGTCGTCGATGATCGCGCGGCCGACTTTGATCTCGTCGCCTTTGTTCTCGAACGGCAGGGTGAGCGACACGCGGATGGTGTCGCCGATGCCGCGCGTCAGGAGCTGCTCGAACGCGATCCGCGTCTTGATGATCCCGTCCGGCGGCATCCCGGCCTCGGTCACGCCGAGGTGCAGCGGCACGTCCGGACGCGCCTCGGAGAAGCGGATGTTCGCGTCGATCACTTTGTTCGGGTCGGAGTCTTTGAGGGAAACGCAGTACTGGTCGAAGCCGAGATCGTCGAGCATGCGGCTGTGCTCGAGGGCGGAGTCGATCATCGGCGCGATCGAGTCCTCCTTGTCGTACTTGGTCACTTTCTCCGGATCGACGGAGCCGGCGTTGACGCCGATGCGCATCGCGCAGTTGTGGGCGCGGGCGACGTCGACCAGGTAGCGCACCTTCTCCTGCACCGGCTTCTCTCTCTCCAAGTGGTAAAGATGGCCGGGGTTGTAGCGGAGCTTGGAGACGAACGGCGCGACCTTCTCGGCCAGCCGGTAGTTCTCCTGCAGGTCCACGACGAGGTTCGCGTTCGGGCGCGCGGCGCGGACTTCGGCGAGCGCGGCCACGTCCTTCGGGTTGTCGATGGCGATGCGGATGACATCGGCGCCGGCGGCCTCGAGCAGCTCGACCTGGCGGATGGTGGCCGGGATGTCCTGGGTGCGGGTGGCGGTCATCGACTGGACGGCGATGGGCGCCGAGCCCCCGATGCGGACGTTTCCGACGCGGATCTCACGTGTCTGGCGCGGTTTCACGGTCCTACCAAACGGCTGCGTCGAGGAAAGATTTCACCGCCTCCGGCGACGGAAACAATATCGGCCGCCGGCTCGCGTCTTCTCTTGGCGAACTCGAGCATCGAGAGGAGAGGATCCATGCGCTTTCTCGCCGTTATCTCCCTTTTGTTTCTGACTTTTGCCGCCGCCGCACAGAGCTGCCCGACTCCGACGATCGTGCAGACGGGCGGCACGAATCCAAGCTGTCCGGGCGCGCCGGTGACGCTCGACGCCGGCGAAGGCGCCAGCTATCTCTGGTCGAACGGCGCGACGACGCGCTCCATCACGATGACGCCCTCGTCGGCCGAGACGGTTACCGTCGTCGTCACGAATGCCGAAGGCTGCCAAGCCACCTCGGCGCCCTTGACGATCACCATCCAGGCGCCGCCGGCGCCGACGATCTTCCCGGCGCACAATCCGATCTGCCCGAACACCGCCAGCCAGGCGACGGTCGTACCGCCGGCGGGGACGACGTATACGCAATACGCGTGGTCGATCAGCGGCGGGGCGATCAACGGCGCCTCGAATCAGGCGACCGTCGCGTTCACGGCCGGAAGCAACTCCGTGACGCTGAGCGTCTCGGTCCTCGACAGCAACGGCTGCGCGTCGCAGCGCAACCTCACGATTCCGATCCGGACGATCTCGTACTCGGCGATCACGCTCTCCCGCACGCAGTCGTGTCCGAACACGGCGCTCACGGCGAGCATCGCATCGCAGACCGGCTACAGCTACGCGTGGACGATCGCGAACGGAACGCTGACGTCGAGCGCGACGACGCCGTCGATCGCGTTCACGACCGGCGCGAGCGGGACGACGTCGCTCAGCTGCGTCGTCACCGATCCGCAGGGCTGCAAGGTGACGAAGACGGCGAACGTGACGATCCGTTCGATGACGCTCACGTCCACGGCATCGCCGACGGCTTGCCTCGGCACGGCCAGTTACACTGCGTCCGTCACGAATACGAGCGGCTACAGCGGCTTCTCGTGGAGCGTCTCGAGCAACGCGACGATCGTCAGCGGCGGGACGACCGCGAACATGACGTATCGCGTGACCAACGCCGGGCCGGTGACCCTCACCGTGACGGCGAACGACTCGGTCGGCTCCTGCCCGAGCACGGCAATCCTCACGCGCCAGAACGGCACCACTCCCGAGCCCATCGTCACCTTCGATTCGACGGTCGTCTGCAGCCTGTCGCAGGCGCGGTTCACGGTCGACAACGCCGCCGCGTTCACTGGCGGTGTCAACGCCACGGCGACGAACGGCTCGGTGACGAAGGTCGGGCCGGCGACGTGGGAGTACGTGCCGATGCGCCCCGCGCCGGCGAACATGACGATCTCCGTGACGGGCCGCATGTCCAGCGGATGCCCGTACCTCAAGAGTTTCGTCATCCCGATCGACAATCCGCCCACCCCGACGGTGACGCTCGCGCCGAACTGCCCGCTGGGCGTGATGCGGCTCCTTTCGTCGCCTGCGACGCGCTACGAGTGGACCACGTCGCCGGCGAGCTCGGGCTCGGGCTCCCGAACCGACCCGACGTACGACATGACCGCCGCCGGGACTTATCAGCTCACAACGTGGGATCAGAATGACTGTCCGGCGACGTTCGGGCCGAAGAACGTTGCGAGCGTGCCGGTGCCGACGCCGACGATCGTCGCCGACGGACCGACGACTTTCTGCGAAGGAGGGAGCGTGACGCTCGCGCCGAGCACGATCGGCACGAGCTACTCCTGGAAGCGCAACGGCGCGTCCTTCGCGAGCAGTCGCACGGTGAATGTGACGCAGCCCGGTACTTACACGGTCACGGTGATGGACACGTTCTGCGCGCAGACGAGCGCGCCGGTCACGGTGACGGTGGACCACCGCCCGCTTCTCTCGGTCTCCATCAGCGGTCCCCTGACGTTCTGTCCCGGCGGCTCCGTCACGCTCACCGCTTTCGGAGACGGCCCCATCACCTGGAGCAACGGCGCGACGACGCCGTCGATCACGGTGAACGCGAGCGGAACGTACACCGCGACGACCACCTGGTGGAACGGCTGCACGACGAGCGTGAGCAAGACGGTGACGGTGACCACGCCGCCGTCGACGATCACCGCCAGCGGTCCGACGACGCTCTGCCCCGGCGGCTCGGTGACGCTCACCGCGCCGGAGAGCGCCAGCTATTGGTGGACGAACGGCGAGCACACGCGCTCGATCACCGTCACGACCGCCGGCAGCTACCGGGTGATGGTGACGGATGCCGCCGGCTGCCGCGGCGACTCTGCGCCGGTCGCCGTCACCGTGTCGAATCCGATCGCCGACTTCACGTTGCCTGCGGCATTTTGTCTGCCGGGCAATCTCCAGCTCTCTGCGGTCTACCAGCCGAACAGCACCTACGCCTGGAGCGTGTCTGGCCTCGCGACGATCACGCCAGCGACGGGCGACCCGCGGCACGCGACACTGCGCTTTCACGGCGCGGGCAACGTCTCCGTGACGTTGACGGTGACCGCTGCCAGCGGCTGTTCGGTCACGCAAACGCGCACGGTCTCGGCCGAAGATCCGCCGAGCATCGCCGCGAGCGCGCTCGCGTTCTGCCCCGACGAGAGCATCACGCTGGCTGCGCAGCCGGCCAATGCGAGCTATCTCTGGTCGAACGGCGAGACGACCCGCCAAATCCGGGTGTCGACCGCCGGAGACTACGGCGTCACGGTGACCACCGCGTGCGGCCGTACCGCGACCGTGCCGCCCGTCACGGTGACGGAGATCCAGCTGCCGGAGCCGGAATTGGCCTTTCCGACGATCTGCGCCGAAGACACCGAATTCGACGTCACGCTCACGAACGCCTCGGCATACAGCTTCTGGTTCTTCACCGGCAACGCGGCGCAACCCGGCCCTTACGGCGGCGCGACGCAGCACTTCATGCGCGCCTGGCATCAACCGACATGGATCGACATCCTGGTGCGGGACGAGAACGGCTGCTCGCGCCACAAGCGGATCGAGATCCCCGAGTTGCCCGCACCCGACGCGACCATCACGACCAGCGCCTCCACCTTCATCGAAGGCGAGACCTACACGGCTTCTGTTCCCGACGCCGGCCCCGGCGCGCAGTACGCGTGGGAGGTGCGACTAGGGACGGTGGTCTCCGGTGCCGGCACGCGGACGATCACGGTGCGACCCATCGCCTTCAACGGCAACCCGACGCAGTTCGTGGTGACGATCACGGGCCCGAATGGCTGCGCGAGAACGGACGTGAAGAGCGTGCCGGTAGCGGAGGCACCATGATCGCGACCTCACGAGTACGCGTTCTTTTTCGTGATCTCCATGTGCCGTTCGGGCGCCTCCAATTCGCGGAAGCCGAACTGGCGATAGAGCCCGTGCGCGTCGCGCGTCACGAGGTGCCAGCGCCGCAGACGCTGCAGCGGCGGATGCTCGCGAATCGTCCGCATCAGCTGCTTCGACGCGCCACGACCGCGGTATTCAGGAAGCACGAATACGTCGGCCAAATAGGCGAACACCGCAAAGTCGGTGATCACGCGGGCGAAGCCGATCTGGTGGTCGCCGTCGAACACGCCGAAGGTCAACGAGTTGTCGATCGCGAGGTCGACGAGATCGCGCGGGATGTTCTGGGCCCAGTACGAGTCCTCGCGCAGGAAGCGATGAATCAGCTCGCGGTCGAGCCTCGCTTTGTCCGTGGAGATGGTGAATTCAGACGACACTGTGAACCCTTTCTTCTCCGCGAAGGACGGAGGTGATGATATGCAGTCCGGTCTCGAGCTCGCTCGCGGTTGCGGGCGAGCCGAGACAGATCCGCGCGGCGCGCGGGACGTCGGCGCCGGTCGCGAACGCGTGTGCCCCCGCCACCCGCACGCCCCGCGCGCGCAACTCGTCCTCGAAACCCTCCGGCGTCCAACGACGCGGCAACTCGAGCCAGAGATGCGGCGAGCGTTCGTCGGAGCCGCCGGCGTCGCGGCCGAGGACGCGGCGGGCTAGGCGATGGCGATTGGCGATGGTGTGGCGTTTCTCGGCCACGAGCTTGTCCGCGGTTCCGTCTTCGATCCACGTCGCGGCGATCTCGGCGCCGAGCGGGGAGGGGAAGATCGTCGACGCCGCGAGCGCGGACTGGATGCGTGGCACGAGCGCCTGCGGCGCGAGCAGCCAGCCGACACGCAACGCCGGCGCGAGGCTCTTGCCGCAGCCGGTGAGAAACACCCCCTCGACATGCGAAGTGATGGGCGCCGGCGCATCCTCGGCGAGGAATCCGTAGACGTCGTCTTCGAGGATGGTGAGACCGTGGCGATCGGCGACGGCGGCGAGATCGCGACGCCGTTTTTCCGGCATCACCACGCCCGTCGGATTCTGCAGAGTCGGCGTGATGTAGACGATCTTCGCGCCGCGTTTCTTCGCCGCCTTCGCCAGCGCGTCGGGCAGCATGCCGTGGCGGTCGATGGCGACCGGCTCGAGCTTCAGGTGCAGCAGCGCGGCGATGGCGCGGATGCCGTGGAACGTCACCGACTCGGCGAGCACGGCGTCACCCGGCTTCGTCTGCGCGGCGATCGCCGCGAGCATCGCCTGTTGCGCGCCGGTGGTGAGCAGCACGCGTTCCGGCGTCGCGTCGCGATGCGTGCGGGCGAGCCAGGTTGCGCCGGCGGCGCGATGGCGATCGCTCCCGCCCGCCGGCCCGTAGGAGGTGTTCAGCGCCGCCGCGAGACGCTGCGTCAGCTCCTTCGGCAGCGTGCGCTCCGAGGCGTGGACTTCGTTCGTGGCGAGATCGATCTCTCGGGAAGTGCTCGCCGTCTCGCGTCGCTGCGCGCGCACGAAGCTGCCGCGCCCCACGGTCGTCTCCACCAATCCGCGCTCGGCAGCCTCGGCATAAGCGCGCGTGACGGTGACGACGGTGACGCCGAGGCGGCGGGCGAGGTCGCGGTGGGTGGGGAGGCGGCTGCCGGCGACGAGCACGCCATCCGCGACGTCGCGTTCGAGCCGGTCGGCGATGCGGACGTAGATCGGCGCATCGCTCGCCAGCAGTTTCGGTGACCAGATTGTCATGATCGGATTGTGCTACTTGACTTGCTCGATTGTACTGCCTAAGTTGAGCGCAATACCAGCCGCCGGACGCGACGTCCGTCGGCCTGCGGGCGGGACGCCCGCGCACCAGGAGAACGATGCGCAACGAGCTTTTCGATGAAGCCCTTCTCGACCGTGCCCGCGATCACGCCTACGAGTTTCTCCGCACCGTGGATGAACGGCCGGTCGGCGCGCGGGCTACGCGCGACGAGCTGCTCGCCGCGCTGCGCATGCCGTTGCCCGAGACCGGCGACGATCCTGCGGCGGTGATCGACGCACTTGCGGCGCAGGCGTCGGCCGGAACGGTCGCCTGCGTCGGCCCACGCTACTTCGGCTTCGTCATCGGCGGCTCGATTCCTGTTTCCCTCGCCGCCGACTGGCTGACCAGTACGTGGGACCAGAACGCCGGCATCTTCGCCACGTCGCCGCTTTCGTCCGTTGTCGAGGATGTCGCACGGGAGTGGGTGCTCGACCTGCTCGACCTGCCGCGCGAGTCCTCGGTCGGACTCGTCACCGGCTGCCAGATGGCAAACTTCACCTGCCTCGCCGCCGCGCGCAACGCCGTGCTGCGCCGCGCCGGTTGGGACGTCGAGCTCGACGGACTGCAGGGCGCGCCGCGCGTGAACGTGATCGTGGGAGCCGAGGCGCATGTGACGATCCACACGTCGCTGCGGATGCTCGGCTTCGGCTTGCGCCACGCGCTGCCGGTGCCGACGGACGAGCAGGGGAGGATGCGCGCCGACGCGTTGCGCAAGCTGCTGGAGAACGTGAGCGGGCCGACGATCGTCTGCGCGCAGGCGGGCAACGTGAACACCGGATCCGTCGATCCGATGCGCGAGATCGCCGCCGCCGTTCGCGAGCACGACGCGTGGATGCACGTCGACGCCGCGTTCGGCCTCTGGGGCCGCGCGAGCCGCAAGACGCGCGCGCTGCTCGACGGCGTCGAGCTCGCCGACTCGTGGGCGACCGACGCGCACAAATGGCTCAACGTGCCGTACGACAACGGCATCTGCATCGTGCGCGACGCGCAGGCGCACCGCGCCGCGATGACCGTGAAGGCCGCCTATCTCGAACAGACCAGCGGCGTGGAGCGCGATCAGGTCGACTGGTCGCCCGAGTTCTCCCGCCGCGCCCGCGGCTTCACCGTCTACGCCGCCCTCCGCACCCTCGGTCGCCAAGGCCTCGAGGAGCTCGTCGACCGCTGCTGCGCCCGCGCGCGCCTGATGGCCGAGTGCCTCGCGCAACGCCACGGCGTACGCATCCTGACGGACGTCGTGCTCAACCAGGTGCTCGTCCGGTTCAACGACTCGGATGAGATCACGCGCGACGTGATCGCCCGCGTGCAACGCGACGGCACCTGCTGGCTCGCCGGCACGACGTGGCACGACAAGGCCGCGATGCGCATCTCGTTCTCGAACTGGGCGACGTCGGAGGAGGATGTGCGCCGCTCCGCGGATGCGATCCTGAAGTGCCTCGAGGCCGCACGGCATCCGTGAATGTAGGGACCGGCTTCAGCCGGTCCGGACGGGCTAAAGCCCGCCCCTACGTTCTCCGGTCCGGACGGGCTGAAGCCCGCCGCTACGTTCCCCGGTCCGGACGGGCTACAGCCCGCCGCTACGTTCGCGACCGACCGAAGTACAACGTGTGCCCCTGATCGTCGCGGATGACGCATTCGCGCGTGCCCCAAGCCGTGTCGTGCACGTCCTGCACGATGGTCACGCCGTTCGCGCGGAACGTCTCCGCCGCGGCGTCGACGTCGTCCACTTCGAAGTAGAGATCGAAGTGCTCGCCGCGCGCGACGAAGTCGATCGAAGGATCGCGTTCATCGACGAGCTTCAGGTGCAAGACCTGCTCGCCGGCGCGGATGCCGGCGTAGAAATCGTCGTACTGAAACTCCAGCGCGAAGCCGAGCTTCTGGGTGTAGAAGGCGATGGATTCGGCGAGGTTCGTCGTGCGGAGCTGAGGGGTGAGGCGGATGATGCGCATCAGTCGAGCGCGGAGCAGACGGCGCTGATCGCCCGGGCCAGATCCTCGGTGCCGCCGCCCTTCGCGATCACCTTCACGCGATCGCCGCTGACCTTGCGCCGGACTTCGTTCGTGTCCGCGCTCGTCATCACGATCACGTGATCGAGCGCGTCGCCGACTTCCTCGCGCAGATAGGTGAGGACGCCGAAGCCGCTGCGGCGCGGCAGATCGGTGTCGATCACGATCGCGGTGTACTCCTCGGTCTCGAGCTTCTCGATGGCGTCCCAGCCGTCGGTCGCGCAGTCGGCGCAGAGCTGGAACTGCTCGCCCGCCTGTTCGATGGCCTGGGCCAGGGTCGGATTGTCTTCGACGATCAGTACGCGGCGCATGGCGGGGATTCTATGCGCGCGGCGTGCCGGTCCGCGCGTGAATTCCGAGTGGAGACTTATTTGGCATCGGCGGTGCACTGGGGCCGACCCGAGTGACGCGAAAAATGCAGACGAGGATGGGATCAGAAAATGAGACCGAGCCGAGGGGTTGCAATACTCTTCGTGACTACGTTCCTCTCCACGCGGCCGCTTCATGCCACCTCCGAACCGAGCCAACACGCGGCCAGCGCCGCGGAAGCAATCACGAGCTCGGAAGTCCTGGCAAACGGCCTCTACGAGGAGTTTGAGAACGAGTCACACGCGAGCCGCTTGCGGGCGGCTGCCGATCACAATTGCGGAGAAAAAGCAGACCCGACTGCGCCGGGTGAGAGAAACGGGAACGGAAAGACGGTCGCGAATGCGCCGCTTACGTTCCGCTGGCGCGGCGCTGCGAATGCGACCAGCTACACGGTGATCTATGACGTGAAGCGTCCCGGCGGCGACCTGCACGACCAGGTTGCGGGAACGACGACGCAGACTTCCCTGACGGTGGCTTCGCTGCCGCAGGGCGAGATCCGTTGGCGCGTCCGCAGCACGTTCGACGGTTGCCCGAAGAACGACTCGGACGAATTCCGCTTCACGAACAACACGCCGCCCACCCCGCCCGCGCCTCCGGCTCCCGAGCCGCCGGCGCCGCAGCCGCCGCCGACGCCTCCGCCGGCCCCGAATCCTCCGACTCCGCCGGCGCCCCAGCCTCCGCCGCAGCCGAATCCTCCGACGCCTCCCGCGCCGGCTCCGACGCCGCAGCCGAACCCGACGCCGGATCCCACGCCTGCCCCGACTCCGGCTCCGCAGCCGACGCCGACTCCGCAGCCGAACCCGACTCCGACGCCGCAGCCGAATCCGACGCCGGATCCCACGCCCGCGCCGACCCCGGCTCCGCAGCCGACGCCGACCCCGCAGCCCGCTCCGACTCCTACGCCGCAGCCGGCTCCGACGCCGAGCCCGGCCCCCACGCCGAGCCCCGCTCCGACTCCGGATCCCACGCCGTCTGCGCCGTGCGCTCTGCCGGGTGAGGCGATCACGCTGGCCGGCATCGCGACCGTCTCCTCGAACACCTCGTACACGCTCAGCTGGAACGCCGTCACTGGCATCAGCAGCTACGACCTCGAGGAATCGGTCGCCGCCGACTTCAACGCCGCGACGAAGACGCGCACGAGCTCGACGTCCGCCAACTTCACGCACGCGGTCACGACGGCTACCGCTTATTACTACCGCGTCCGCGCCGTGAACAACTGCGGCGACGGCGCGCCGTCCAACATCGTCCGCATCGTCGTCGTGCCCCAGATCGAGAACCGCGGCGGCAACGGCAACGAGGAGACGGTCATCGCGCCGTACGGCACCACCAAGCCCATCGTTCGCACCTTGACCATCTCTCTCGGCAGCTCGCAGGGCAAGAGCGCGTTCGAGACCGGCTTCACCGCCGGCACGAGCGAGCCGTGGCTCCTGGTCGATCCGCCCTCCGGCACGCTGCCGGCAGATGGCAACCTCTCGCTGACCGTCACCGTCGATCCGAGCACGCTGCCGCCGGGCACCAGCATCGCGGCGCTGAACCTCGCGACCGCCGGCGGCGCATCGCTGCTCAGCAAGCCGGTCTCTGTCTCCCTCGTCACGCCGGTCTCGCCGGTGAAAGGCGAGCCGACGGCGACCGACAACGTCCTGATCGTCCCCGCCGTCGCCCACACGGACGGCAACAACTCCAAGTGGCAGTCGGACGTGCGCCTCTCGCACACCTACGCGTTCCCGACGCAGTTCGAGGTCGTGTTCCGCGGTTCGGGCGGCGCCGCCATGAAGACGCTGCTGATGGTGCACGCGCACGAGACCATCGCGCTCGACGACATCGTCGGCACGTGGTTCGGCGGCGGCGTCGATGGCGCCGGCTCTACCGGCTTCCTCGAAGTCCACACCGTTTCGCCGATCGGCAACGGGCGCGCGCTCGCCTCGAGCCGTCTCTTCAACGCGACCGGCAACGGCTCCTACGGCCAGTTCATCCCGGCGATCCCGCTCTCCCGTTTCCTCAGCGCCGGCGGCGCGATGGACCTTCTCTCGCTCGCGCAGTCGAACGCGTTCCGCACGAACTTCGGCATCGTCGAAGCCGCCGGCCAGAACGCCGTCGCGGCGCTCACCGCCTTCGATGCGCGCGGCGCGAAGCTCTTCGAAGACCTCATCACGTTGATGCCGGGCCAGCACCAGCAGCTCGGCGCCATGTTCGCCGCGCACGGCGTCTCCTCGGACAACGCACGCGTCGAGATTCGCCTCGCCTCGGCGACCGGCCGCGTCTTCCCGTACGCCTCGGTCGTCGACAACGAGACCGGCGACCCCTCGTTCATCTCCGGCGCGAACGCCGACCCGCGTGCGACGGAGCTGACGATCCCCGGCGTGGCCGCGCTGCCGACGGCGACCGGCCGCTGGCAGTCCGACCTCCGCCTCTACAACGCCGGCAACGCCCCGGCCACGACGACGATCGCGCTCTATCAGCAGGGCTCGACGGCCGCACCGCTGACGCGCGAAGTCACGGTGGCGCCGGGCGAGACGAAGGCGATCGACGACGTCCTCCCCACGCTCTTCGACCTCGGCTCGGGCAGCGGCATGCTCCGCCTGACCGGCGGCTCCTCATCGCTCCTCGCCGCCGCGCGCACTTATCACGCGCGTCCGGACGGGACGTTCGGCCAGATGATCTCCGCGCAGTCGAAGGAAGAAGCGATCGGCGCCGGCGACGACGCCCGCGAGCTGCTCCAGGTCGAGGAGTCGTCGCGGTTCCGGACGAACATCGGACTGGCGGAAGTCACCGGCCAGCCGGTGACCGTCGATCTGATCGTCGACCTGCCGAACAGCAAGGTCGCGGCAACGACGTCCGTGAACCTCCGCGGCAACGAGTTCCTGCAACTGAACTCCGTGCTCCGCTCGATGGGCTTGAAAGACGCGTTCAACGCCCGCGTCGCCATCCAGGTGAGGGGCGGGGAGGGCAAGGTCCTCGGCTACGCCTCGGTGGTGGACACGAAGACGCTCGATCCCACGCTGGTGCCGATGCAGTAAACAGAAAAATGTAGGGCCGGCTCTCCAGCCGGCCCAATGATGAACGTGAGAACCGGCTTCAGCCGGTTTCTGGGGCGGGCTGAAGCCCGCCCCACGTTTTTTCGGCTTACTCTTCCGTCTCTTTCAGCACCCGCGACACCCGCGCCAGCAGCACGTTGTTCTTCACCGGCTTGCGGATGAAGTCCGCCGCGCCGATCTCGAACGCCTTCACCTCCGGCTCTTCGCCGGGGAGGCCGCTCACGAAGATCGTCGGCACCTCGATGCCTTTGTCGCGGAGCGCCTCGAGCACCTTGTGGCCGTCGATGAACGGCAGGTCGATGTCGAGGAGCATCAGGTCGATCTTCTCCCGGCCGATCACCATCAGCGCTTCGGCGCCGTCGGCGGCCAGGCGGACGTCGTAGCCGGCGGACTTCAGCAGCGCGTTGGTCAGCTCGCGGTTGAGGAGGTTGTCCTCCACCACGAGCACCATCGGCTTGTGGCCGCCGTTGTCCTGGATCGTTTGCGTGTCTTTCGCGTTGCTCCGTTTCGCGCGGAGGCCGGCGATCTGTTGCTGCAGCGACTTCGTCTCCGAGTCGGGATCGATGCGCAGCTCGCGTTTCAGCGTCCGGGCGCAGATCTCGTACTGCTGGAGCGCGTTCACGAGGTCGCCGCTCTGCATGTAGAGGCGCATCAGCGTCCGGTGCATCGCTTCCTGGAGGATATCGATGCGCAGCGCGCGTTGGGCGGTGTTGATCGCCTCGTCGAGCGCGCCGCGGCGGGCCTGGACTTCCACCAGCTGCGAGTGCGCCTTCAGCGAAGAACGGTGCAGGCGGTCGCGTTCGGCGAGGACCCACTGGTCGAAACGCTCCTCGTCGAGCGTGAAGCCGTCGAGAAAGTCGCCCTCGTAGAGCGCGGTGGCCCGGGTGAGCGCGTCTTCCGTGCCGCTGGCGATCAGAGCCTCGAACTCGGCCACGTCCGTCTGGACCAGAGCCGCGTC
>JAFAVZ010000496.1 GCA_019242175.1 Acidobacteriota bacterium | reverse complement strand
GACCGAGTTCCAGCGCACGAAGCGCGAGCTGATGGCGGCCATGCAGCCGGGCGGCCTCACGACGGTCATCCGCCTCCTCGATCGCGACTTCGCCGCGAATCCGATCTCGATCCGCTCGCTCTTCCGCGACGAGCAGCGCCGCATCCTCAACATCCTCTGCAACGCCACGCTGAAGGAGGCGGAGTCGGCGCTGCGCCAGCTCCACGAGCGCTACGACCCGCTCATGCGCTTCCACTCGCGCCTCGGCGTCCCGCTGCCGAAGGTGTTGCAGACCGCCGCGGAGTTCGACGTCAACCTGCAGGTGCGCCGCCTCGTGAACGAAGACACGATTCCGCTCCCGGAGCTCGAGGCGCGCATCCGCGAGGCACGCGAAGAACGCCTTCCGCTCGATGAGACGACGCTGATGGTCGTGACGCGCGGCATCGAGCGCTACGCGTCCCGCTTCGCCGACGACCCGGCGAACGTCGATCTGCTCGAGGGCTACGAAGGCTTCGTCGGGCTCGTGCGTTCGCTGCAGTTGGCCGTGGATTTGCGGGAGCCGCAGAACGACTACTACCGCATGAAGACGACCATCCGCCCCGCCATCACCGCTCACGCCGGCAACGGCTCTTCCGACGCCCATCGCTGGCTCGACCTCTTCGACTCCCTCGGCGAGCAACTGTCCATCAGCGCCGAGGCGGGAGCCTGATCGTGAGCCACACTTCGGATCCCGTCGCGTACGAAGGCAACCGCGCCGCCGGCGTGCTCCTGCATCCGACGTCCCTTCCCGGCCGTTACGGCGTGGGCGACCTCGGCTACGAGTTGACGGCGTTTCTCGACTGGGCGTCCGCGGCCGGCTTTCGCATCTGGCAGACGCTTCCGCTCAATCCGCCGGGATACGGCAATTCGCCGTACGGATGCCTTTCCTCGTTCGCCGGCAACCCGCTGCTCATCTCGCCGTTTCGGTTGCTGCAGGAACGTCTGCTGCCCGCGGAGCCGATCGAAGCCGTGCCGCCGTTCGCGAACGAGCGCGTGGAGTTCGAACGCGTCGCGGAGTACAAGTCGGGCCTGCTGCGCATCGCGTTCGAGCACTTCTCGGATTGGGATGCGCTCGCCGCTTTCGTCGAGGAGCAACGCGGCTGGCTGGAGGACTTCGCGCTGTTCATGGCGCTGAAGCAACGCGAGCAAGGCGCCGCGTGGTGGACGTGGCCACGCGGACTCGCGCAACGCGACGAAGACGCTCTGGCCGAAGCTCGCGAAGAGTTGGCGGACGAGGTCTCGTTCCACCAGTTCGTGCAGTTCCTCTTCTTCCGCCAGTGGCGGGCAGTACGGGTGGAGGCGGCGGCGCGCGGCATCCGCATCTTCGGCGACTTGCCGATTTACGTCGCACACGACAGCGTCGACGTGTGGGCGAACCGCGAGCTGTTCCAACTCGATCGCGACGGCCAGCCGACGGTGATCGCCGGCGTGCCCCCCGACTACTTCAGCGAGACCGGCCAGCGCTGGGGCAATCCGCTCTATCGCTGGGACGTGATGCACGAGCGCAACTACGAGTGGTGGGTCGCGCGCGTGAAGGCGAACCTGCAGCTGGCGGACATCATCCGCCTCGATCACTTCCGCGGATTCGCCGCGTATTGGGAGATTCCGGCGAACGAGCCGACGGCGATTCACGGCCGCTGGATGCCCGGTCCCGGCCACGCCCTCTTCGACGCAATCCGCAAAGCCCTCGGCGGCAATCTGCCGCTCATCGCCGAAGACCTCGGCTTCATCACACCCGAGGTGCATGAGCTGCGGCATGCGATCGGGATTCCGGGGATGAAGATCCTGCAGTTCGGTTTCGGCCAGATCGACAGCCCGCATCTGCCGCATCGCTACGAACGCGAGACCGTGGCTTACACCGGGACGCACGACAACGACACGGCGTTGAGCTGGTTCACGACCGCCGACGACGAGGAGCAGCGCAACGCTTTCAACTACCTCGGCGTGAGCGACGCTGCGGAGGTGCCGCATGCGCTGATCCGCGCGGCTTACACGTCCGTGGCGCAGATCGCGATCGTGCCCGCGCAGGACATCCTCGCGCTCGGCAGCGAGGGACGGATGAACCGCCCCGGCGCCGAGCACGACAACTGGTCGTGGCGCGTTCGCGCCGGCGCGCTTACGTCCGATCTCAGCGGCGCACTGCATCGGCTCGCGCACGTGACCGGCCGCCTCTGATGCCGACGATCCTCACCCACCCCGCGCCGGCGCTGCTGCGGACCTGGTTCCCTTCGCTGCCGACGCGCGTTGTGGCTGCCGCCGTGATCGGCTCCGTGCTCCCCGATGCCGACGTGCTCGCGTTCGCGCTGCGCGTCCCTTACGGTTCGCTGTTCGGCCACCGCGGCTTCACGCACTCGATCTTCTTCGCCGCGGTCGTCTCGCTCCTGTTGACGCTCGTGATGCGCCCCCCACGCTTCGCGCCTGCGTTCGCGTTCATCTTCGCCTGCACGATGTCGCATGCGGTGCTCGACGCGATGACGAACGGCGGCATGGGCGTGGCGTTCTTCTCGCCGTTCAGCAACAAACGGTACTTTTTCCCGTGGACGCCGATCCGGGTATCGCCGATCGGGCGGCTGAGTCTGCGGGTGCTGATGAGCGAGTTGCGATGGGTCTGGTTGCCGTTCGCGGTGATGGGGGTTAGCGGCGCGGTGGTCACCAGTCTGCGAAAACGTCGCTGACCGCGAGCTCGAAACCGGGAAAGAACGCCGAGGTGAGCGTGTCTCCCGCGCCCGCATTCATGACCTGCTCGAGGCGATCCCCTTTGCGAAGATGCACGCGCACGCGATCGCTCTTCGGATCCACGATCCAGTATTCGTTCACGCCGAAAAGCTCATAGCGCCGCAGCTTCGCGCCTTCGTCCGCTTTCTTCGTCGCATCGGAGAGGATCTCGACGACAAAGTCCGGCGCGCCCTGCAGATTCTTCTGCGTCGCCGCGGCGGCGCGCTCCTTCGTGATGTAGAGCAAGTCGGGCTGCACAACGTCGTGGCTCGAGAGGACGACGTCGAACGGCATCACGTAGAGCCGGCCGCAACGGTGCTCGAAGACGTGGTTGCTGAGGAAGTGGAGGAGATTGACGACAATTCTTTGATGCTTCTCGATCGGTGACGGCGTCACGAACAGCTCCCCATCGATGATCTCGTAATGCTCGCCGTCACGTTCCGGGAGATCGAGGTAATCCTCGTATGTCAGCTTCTTCGAAGTGGGGGCGACGGTCATGACGTCTCCGATTCTAGCTCCAGGAGCGCCACAGGAAACTCGGCGAAGACATCCGCCAGGCGCAGTTGGTCCCCTTCCACCACCCGCCCGGTGAACGCGTCG
Source organism: Acidobacteriota bacterium (assembly GCA_019242175.1). Taxonomy (GTDB): domain Bacteria; phylum Acidobacteriota; class Thermoanaerobaculia; order Gp7-AA8; family Gp7-AA8; genus JAFAVZ01. The sequence goes on along the minus strand of JAFAVZ010000496.1, from coordinate 992 downwards.
CGCCAGCGGCCGGCGACGTCGAGCGTCGCCTCGCCCCACACAGCGCCGATGGGTGGGCGGCCGGGGTTCGTCAGGCTCGTGAGGAGGCGAGGGGTGACGACGAGCACGTTGTCGCCACGGAGGAACGCGACGGCGTGCGGTGACGTCGAAGCGACCGCGCGGTACGCGCCGCGGAAGGCGTCGGCATGGCGCGCGCGGAAGCGCAACGCGCGCGACGTCGTGAAGAGCTTAATGCGACCGTCCGTCCAATTGCGGAGCAGCGACTTTGGATCGGCCTTGTCGAGCGCGCGCAGCAGTGTTGCGCGGCGTTCGTAGTCGACGGGGCGGCGGTTGTCGGGATCGACGAGGCTGAAATCCCAAAGCTCTGTGCCTTGGTAGAAATCGGGCACGCCGGGCGACGCGAGCTTCAGCACGACCTGCGACAGACTGTTGAGGAAACCGTAGTACGCCACGCGGCGTTGGAAGCGGCGCAGCGCGGCCAGGAACTCCTCGTTCGCGAGGATCGCATCCGCGAACTGCATCAACGCGCGTTCGTAATCGCCGTTCGGCGCGATCCAGCTCGTGTGCGTCTTCGCCTCGCGCGCCGCTTTCTCCAGATACTGCTTCAAGCGCTCCGCAACTGCTTCGTCGTCGTCGAGCGGCCAGAAGCCGACGAGCGTCTGATAGACGAGCAGTTCGACGTTCGGATCGGGGACGCCGTCGACGCGCAGCGGGGCGTTCATCCGCGACCAGCGCCGCACCTCGCGCTCCCACGACTCCGCAAGCTCGGAGAGAACGTCGATCCGCGCGCGCACGTCTTCGCTGCGCTTCGTGTCATGCGTCGACGTCGCATTCATCGTGTCCGGCCACTCGCGCGCGATGCGTTCGTTGCGTTCGTGAAACTCGGCGAGGCCGTCGAAGTCCGCATCGCGCCCGGGGTTGCCGCCGACTTCGTTGAGCGATACGAGCCGGTTGTAGTTGTAGAACGCCGTGTCCTCGACGCCCTTCGCCAT
>JAFAVZ010000317.1 GCA_019242175.1 Acidobacteriota bacterium | reverse complement strand
CCGAGGAAGCCGCCGGCGAAGGTGTCGCCGGCGCCGGTCGGGTCGAACACGCTTTCCAGCGGATAAGCGGGGATGGCGAAGATCGAGTCGGCGGTGATCATCAGCACGCCGTACTCGCCGCGTTTGATCACCAGCGTTTTCGCGCCGAGGGAGAGGATCTGGCGGGCGCCCTTCACGAGGTTCGGTTCTCCGGTGTACTGCCGAACCTCGGCCTCGTTGATCACGATCAGATCGACAGCCCCGAAGATGCGGCCGAGCGACTCCTTCTTCGAGGTGATCCAGTAGTTCATCGTGTCCAGCGCCACGAGGCGGGGGCCCGCGGTCTGGCGCAGCACGTCCATCTGCAGGTCGGGATCGATGTTCGCGAGGAACACCACGTCTGCCTTGCGCTGCTGCTCGTTCAGCTCGGGCTTGAAGGTGGCGAACACGTTGAGCTGCGTGTCGCGCGTCTGGGCCTGATTGAGGTTGTAGTCGTACGCGCCGCTCCAGAAGAACGTCTTCGCGCCGGCGACGCGTTGCAGGCCGTCGAGGTTGATGTCGCGGCCGCTGAAGACCTGCATGTCTTCGTCGGTGAAGTCCTCGCCGACGACGCCCACGAGATCGACGGGCGTGAAGAACGAAGCGGCGAGCGAGAAGTACGTCGCGGAGCCGCCTAGGCAGCGGTCGACTTTGCCGAACGGGGACTCGAGGGCGTCGAACGCGACGCTGCCGACTACGAGGATGGACATGAATTCTCCGTCACTTGATGTATTTGCCGATGATCGGCGCGAGATCGTCCTTCACCCGCGGCGGAATCATCGTGGGATCGGTGATGATGGCGTACTGCAATGCGGTCGGGCACGCGCAGTCGCGCGCCCGCTCGACGATGCGCGGAACCGTGGCGCGCAGGATCTTCTGGGCCATCGCCGCATTCGTTTTGAGATGGGTGAGCACTTGGTCGACGCTCACCGCATCGGCCGTCTCGTGCCAGCAGTCGTAGTCGGTGACGAGCGCCATCGTGGCATAGCAGATCTCCGCTTCGCGGGCGAGCTTCGCCTCCTGCAGGTTCGTCATGCCGATGACGTCGACGCCCCAGCTGCGGTAGAGATTCGACTCCGCGCGCGTCGAGAACTGCGGTCCTTCCATGCAGAGATAAACGCCGCCCATGTGCGCCGTCGCGCCGGCCTCGCGCGCCGCCTCGCCCATCAGGAACGAGATGCCGGCGCAGATCGGATCGGCGAACGTGATGTGCGCGACGATGCCGTTGCCGAAGAACGTGTCGGGACGATGGCGGGTGCGGTCGATGAACTGGTGCGGGAAGACGATGTCCGTCGGGTGATAGCTCTCCTTCATCGAGCCGACGGCGCTCGCGGAGAGCAGCGTCTCGACGCCGAGAACTTTGAAGCCGTAGATGTTCGCGCGGTAGTTCAGCTCCGACGGCAGGCGGCGATGGCCGCGGCCGTGGCGGGAGAGGAACGCGACGCGGACGCCATCGATCTCGCCGATGACGAACGGATCGGATGGGTCGCCGAACGGCGTATCGACGTGGCGCTCGAAGAGCACCTTCAGGCCGTCCATCTGGTACAGCCCGGAGCCGCCGATGATGCCGATCGTCGCGACCGGACTCACGTCGCTCTCCCGTAACGCGACACGGACTGCTCGATCGCTTCCGCGACGCGCGTCGCAAGTGCAACCGCCGCCGCGCCGTCTTCGCCGCTCACGAGCGGCCGTTCGCGCTCGCGCACGCAGCGGAGAAACGACTCCAGCTCCGCGCGCAGCGGCTCTTTCTTCTCGACCTTGATGTCGAGCGGCTCGATGGCCTTGCCGGCGAGGCGGTAGCCTTTGACTTCCTGCTCCTTCGTGTCGACGGAGATGTACGAGTCGCTGCCGAAGAAGCGCACTTTGCGCTGCCGGTCCTGCGATACGCGGCTCGCGGTGAGGTTCGCCACCGCGCCGTTCGCGAGCTCGAGGCGGACGTTCGTGATGTCGACTTTGTCGGTGAGCACAGGCACGCCGACGGCGCGGATCTCGACGACCTCCTGCTTGAGAAGCGAGAGCACGAGGTTGAGGTCGTGGATCATGAGGTCGAGCAGGACGTCGACGTCGAGCGAGCGCGTGACGAAGACGCCGAGACGCTCGGCTTCGAGATAGCGGATGTCGTGGATGTGCGGCGCGGCAGCGACGATCGCCGGGTTGTAGCGCTCGACGTGGCCGACCTGCAGGATGCGTCCGCGTTCTTTCGCCAGCGAGACGAGTCGTTGCGCATCGTCGGCGGTTGCGGTGATCGGCTTCTCGACGAGCACGTCGCGGCCTGCTTCGAGCAGTTGCGAGACGACGTCGAAGTGCGTCGTGGTCGGCGTCGCGACGACGGCCGCCTCGATCTCGTTCGCAACCTCGCCCACGCTCGCGAAGCGGCGCAGACTGAGGCTCGACGCAACCTCGTTGGCGATCGCATCGTTCGGCTCCACAAAGCCGACCATCTCGGCTTCGGGGATCTCCGTCAGGATCCGGGCGTGGAGGCGGCCGAGGTAGCCGGTACCGATGACGGCGAGACGGGTCTTCGTTGCTTTCGTCATCGGATCACACCGCGTTTCGAGCCGCGCACGAACTCCACGAGATAGCGCACTTCGGGGAAGAAGCCGAAGTCCTCTTCGAGCTTCGCCAGCGCGTCGGCGAGCTTCAGCTTCGAGCGGACGAGGATGCGATACGCGCGCTGCAACGCCTCGACGGTCTCCTTCGGGAAGCCTTTGCGCTCCAGGCCGATCGTGTTGATGCCGTACGTTTTCGCCGGGCGGCTGCCGACGGTCTTCACGAACGGCAACACGTCCTGCGTCGCGATCGTGTCGCCGCCGATGAACGCGTGCTCCCCGACGCGGCAGAACTGGTGCACGGCGGAGAACGCGCCGACCTGCGCGGCATCGCCGACTTCGACGTGGCCGGCGAGCGTCGCGTTGTTCGCGAAGATCGTGCGCGAGCCGACGTGGCAGTCGTGCGCGACGTGCGTGTACGCCATGAAGAAGTTGTTCGAGCCGATCGTCGTGACGCCGCCGCCACCCGCCGTGCCGCGGTTCACGGTGATGAACTCCCGGAAGACGTTGTCGTTGCCGATGACGAGCTCCGTCCGTTCGCCCTGGTACTTGAGATCCTGGGGGCCGGTGCCGATCGAAGCCTGGCCGACGAACTGATTGCGTTCGCCGATCGTGGCCGGTCCTTCGATGCGCAGGAACGGGCCGATCTGCGTGCCGGCGCCGATCGTGACGCCCGCGCCGATCAACGCGTACGGGCCGACGACGACGTCGTCCGCGAGCACGGCGTCTTTATGAACGATGGCGGTGGCGTCGATGTTCGCCATCACGAAGGCCGCTCCGTCATCACGCTCAGCATCTCCGCTTCCGCCACGACGTTGCCGTCGACCTTCGCGACGCCGCGGAGCTTGATCGTGTTGGAGCGGCGCTGCAGGAGCTCGCACTCCATGATGAGCTGATCGCCGGGGACGACCGGTCGGCGGAAGCGTGCCTTGTCGACGCCGCCGAAGAGGAACAGCTTCTTGTCCCGGTCTTCGATGTCGGCGAGGAAGAGCACCGCGCCGCACTGGGCCATGGCTTCCACGATCAGCACGCCGGGCATGACCGGCGCGCCGGGGAAGTGGCCCTGGAAGAACTGCTCGTTCGCCGAGACGTTCTTCAGGCCGACGATCCGCTTGCCCGGCTCCATCTCCAGGATGCGGTCGACGAGCAGCATCGGATAGCGATGCGGGAGGAGCTTCATGATCTCGAGGATGGTGAGCATCGTTTTATCGTTTCCTCATCAGCTTCTTGAGCGCGAGCTCGCGGCGCGCGAACTCCCGGAATGGAATGGCCGGCGCGCCCATGACTTTCGTTCCTTCCGGCACGTCGTCGAACACGGCGCTCTTCGCCGCGACCTGAACGCGATTGCCGATCTTCAGATGGCCGGCGAAGCCCGACTGGCCGGCGACGACGACGTGATCGCCGAGCTCCGTCGAGCCGGCGATGCCGACCTGCGCCACGAGCAGGCAGTGCTTGCCTACTTTCACGTTGTGGCCGACCTGCACGAGGTTGTCGATCTTCGTCCCCTCGCCGATCACGGTCTCGCCGAGGGCGGCGCGGTCGATGGTGGAGCCGGCGCCGATCTCGACGTCGTCTTCGATGCGCACGATGCCGACCTGCGGAATCTTCTCGTGGCGGCCTTCGTAAGGGGCGAAGCCATAGCCGTCTGCGCCGATGACGACGCCGCTGTGCAGGATGCAGCGTTTGCCGATGATCGTGCGGTCGTAAATCGAGACGTTCGCGTAGATCGTCGTGCCGGCGCCGATCGTCGATCCCGCTTCGATCGATGCGCCCTGGTAGATCGTCACGTCGTCGCCGATGGCGACGTCGTTCGCGATCGTGACGAACGGCCCGATCGCGACGTTGTTGCCGATGCGCGCACTTGGCGCGATCGAGGCCAGCGGCGAGATGCCGTCCGGCCGCGGCTTCGCGGCGAAGAAGCGGCGCAGCACGAGGGCCATCGCCAGGTAGGGATTCGGGACGCGGATCCAGCGCGGCGAGTCGCCGGGAACATCGTTCGCGACGAGGACCGCCGCGGCTTGCGTCGTCTCCAGCTGCGGCGCGTATTTCGGGTTCGAGAGGAACGCGAGATGTTCGGCCGTCGCGTCTGCGAGCGGAGCCATGCCGGCGATGCGCGTTTCGCGCGGGCCGGACCACGATGAGGCGCCGAGAAAGTCGGCGATGTCTCCGAGGGTGGGGGGCATGGCGGCGCGCATTGTAACGGAGGAGGGCGGGCGTTCCGCCCGCGTGCGCCGGACGGCTCGTCCGGCGACATTCGGCCTAAACGGAAACGGCGCCACGAAGACGTGGCGCCGTTTGCGGGCGAGACGCCCGCGCTCCGAAGGGTGAATCGGCTTTTTACGGCTTCTTCGCCGGGGCGGCGGCCGGGGTGGATCCCGAGGCGCCGTTGAAGCGCGTGATCACCGTGTCGGTGATGTCGATCGCGTCGGACGCGTAGATGAGGCCGGACTCGAACTTGTTGAAGATCGCGGCCAGACCCATTTCCTTGCCGAGGGCATCGATCACCGGCTTGATCTTGGCTTCGAGAGCCTGGAGCTCGCGGTCGCGAGCCTCGCTGACCTCACGGTCGGCGTCCTGGGCGAAGCGCTGCATGGCGATCTTCTTGTCCGAGAGCTGCTTGGACATCTCGGCGACCTTGTCGTCGCTGAGCGAGAGCTTCTTCGTGTTGATCTCGTTGTCGAGGGTCGAGATCTCCTCGTCCATCTTCTTGGCCCGGGCGATGCGGTCATCCTGCATCTTCTTCAGCTTCTCGAACGAAGCCTTACCGGCGCTGGAGTTGGCCAGGACCTTCTGCACATCGATCACCGCGACGCGCGCCGGCACGCTCTGCGCGAACATCGGGGCCGCGAGCGCGGCGGCAGCAACCGTCATCATGAACTTCTTCATGGAATCTCCTTAGCTATTCTTTGGACCCACCGATAAATCCGGGGTCCGTCAGTACGTATTCCCGATCGTGAACTGGAAGCTTTCGAAGTCGTCGCCAGCCTTCCGCTGCGGGTTGATCGCGTAGATGAACCGCAGCGG
>JAFAVZ010000645.1 GCA_019242175.1 Acidobacteriota bacterium | reverse complement strand
GAGGTAGCTCAGGCCGCCGAGGCGATAGAGGACGGCAAGGCGCTTGGCCAGGTACTTCTTCTGCCGCTCGATGCGCGGCGTCAGTGCGGCGATCTGTTGCTCGACGCCGCGTTGCTCCTGTTCGAGGCGCGTTTGGAGGTCCACCGCGATCTCCAGCTCGCGCGTGCGGATGCCGAGCTCGAGATCGACTTCCGCCAACTCCTGCTGCGCGCTGCGCGCCTGGCGGCGAACGTCTTCCAGCTGGTCGCGCATCTTCGTGATCTCGCCGCGAAGGCGTTCGAGATCGGCGTTCTGGCGCGTCTGGGAGTGCGCGGTGGCGATGCTCAGGGTCGCGATGAGGCCGAGGGCGACGAGCCTATTTCGCATCGCGCAAGGCATGCCTCGCCGCCTGCTGCTGCGCTTCCTTCTTCGACGTCCCCTCGCCGCGGGCCGACTTGCTGCCGAACTTCACCTCGACGATGAACGTCTTGTCGTGGTCCGGCCCGACTTCGTCGATGACGCGATACTCCGGTAACGGCCAGCCGCGTCCCTGCGCGACTTCCTGCAACGCGGTCTTGTAGTCGTGGAAGAGGAGGTCGTCTTCGTCGATGGCCTTGAGGTCCGACGCGAACGACTGCTCGATGACGCGCCGCACCGGCTCGATGCCGCCGTCGAGGTAGATGGCGGCGATCATCGCCTCGAAGAGATTCGCGAGGAGCGAGTCCTTCTTCCGGCCGCCCGTCTTCTCTTCGCCGATGCCGAGGAGGATGACGTCGCCCATGCCGTAATGCCGCGCCTTGCCGGCGAGGCTCGTGGCGCTGACGAGGTACGCCTTCATCTTGGAGAGCGCGCCTTCGTCGAGGTCGGGGAATTGGCGGAAGAGGAGATCGCCAACGATGAATCCCAAAACGGAGTCGCCCAGGAATTCGAAGGTTTCGTTGTGGCGAACGTCGTCCGTTTTCGCTTCGTGGGAGTAGGACTTGTGCGTGAGGGCGCGGCGCAGAAGCTCACGCCGGGTGAAGGTGTAGCCGATGCGCGCTTCGAATCCGCCCAGGTCGTCGTCGAGGGTCAAGCGCGAGGAGTATAGCGGTCAGGCGAAGAGGTCGCTCAACGGAAGCTGCCAACCGGGAAGGATGTCGTCCAATGTGAGGGTGTCTTCGACGGTCGTGACGCCAGTCGGACGCTGAACGGTGACGGAGTTCTTCGTCGGGTCGACGATGATGACGGCGAGCGTGCCCGCGGCGAGATAGTCGTCCTTCTTTTCGAGCAGTTCCTTGTAGGTGTTGCTCGGCGATTTCACCTCGAACGCGAGGTCGGGAGCAGGAGGGTATTCATCCTCGTCCGGGACGTTTTCTGCTCTCACGAAGGAGACGTCCGGCGAACGGACGGTGTCAGGACGTTGGCTGAGCAGGAAGCCGACAGCGGCGTAGACCTCGCCCAGCTTCCGCTCATCAATCCAGGGCCCCAGCCTCGCGATGATCTTCGTCGCGATGCGACTTCGCTGTCGTCTCGGTGGCGGCGTGCGCCTCACTTCTCCACGCACCAACTCGTAACGATGATCATCATCCGGCAGTTGCGCGAATTCGTCGGCGGTCATGAAACGAGCCTCAGGCGAAAAGTTCGGCGAGCGGAAGTTGCCACCCTGGGAGGACGTCGTCCAGCGTGAGGATGTCTTCGACCGTCCTGACGCCATTGGGGCGGTGGACGGTAACCGCCTTCTTCGGCGGATCGACGATCACGACGGCGAGCGTGCCGGCTGCGAGGTAGTCGTCCTTCTTCTCGAGCAGTTCCTTGTAAGTGTTGCTTGGGGATTTCACCTCGAAGGCGATGTCGGGCGGCGGTGGGAAATCGTGGCGTTGACGCGGAGTCGAAGCGCGGACGAACGAGACATCCGGACAGCGAACGGTGTCAGGATTCGAGGCCAGCCGGAAGCCGGTCTCCGACGAATACACCCGGCCCAGATTTCGTGGCCATACCCACATCCCCAGCCTAATGTGAATCTGACCCGTGATGAACCCGTGCTCCTCTTTGCCTGGCGACATACGTCTCAGTTGCCCCCGCACCAACTCGTAGCGATAGCCGTCATCCGGCAACCGGGAGAGCTCGTCGGCGGTCATGTGTCGCTCGACAACAGTCATCGCAAGAACGATCGTACCTCGGGCGGAAGAAAACAAGTCCCGGCGCTACGATGAGTAGAAATTGTCATCGGGCATTGCGCGAGTTCCCCTCCCGGTTCACGCCTCGCGATCGACGTAAGACGTAAAGCCGCCCTCACATCATCGGCGTGATCACCGCGAACGTCGCGCCTTGCGGGTCGCGGAGCACGGCGATCTTTCCCACGTTCGGGATGTCGGTCGTCGACAGCAGCGTCGTGCCGCCGAGCTCCTCGGCGTGGCGCACGATCGCGGACGTGTCGTCGGCGCCGAAGTAAGGCAGCCAGTTCGCGTGGCCGTCCTTCCACTCGCGCATCCCGCCGGCGGCGCGGTCGGGTTTGTGAAACTCCACGTAATCGGCGCTCGTCTTCGCCGTCCAGCCGAACAGCTGTGTATAGAACGCGCGCGCTTTCTCGACGTCGACCGTTTGCAGCTCGTTCCACATCAGCGCGCCGTGCTCGTTCACCACCGCGGCGCCGGGGCTCTTTCGCGGCTCCCAAAGCGCGATGAACGCGCCGGTCGGGTCGACGAGCATCGCCATGCGGCCGATGTCCGCCACGTCGAAAGGCTCGGGGCCGCCCTGCGCGCCGAGCGCGATCGCCCTCGCCCGCGACGCATCCGCGCTTTCCACCGTCACGTACGAAACCCAGTTCGGCGGCACGCCCTGCTTCGCGTGCTCCTCGAGCTGGCGATAGATGCCTGCCACGTCGCGGCCATTTTTCTGCAGCAACGTGTAGTGCCCATCGGGGCCCATCGGCCGGACGGTCGAGCCGAGGCCGAACAGCTCCGTGTAGAAACGCGTCGCCGCCCCTGGATCCGTCGTCGCGAGCTCGATCCAGCAGAACGTGCCGGGCGTGTACGAGGTGACTTCAGACATCGATTCGCTCCTCCTATTGCTTCGTCGCGGCGTCGAGGGACGACGCATCGTCGAACATCAGCCACTCGATCGCCGCCAGCGGCAGCGTTCCATACGACAGCAGCTGATCGTGAAAGGCGCCGAGGCGATAGGCGGCGCCCTGGCGGTCGCGGTACTTGCCGAGGAGACGCATGATTTGCCACTTGCCGGTCATGTAGCTGATCTTCTGCGTCGGGTCGGCCGCCGCGCCGGCCGCCTCCCCTTCCGCCGCCTCGCGATCGAGGCCGCCAGCCTCCATGAAATACTGCACCGCCTGCTCGAACGTCCAGCGGCCGGTATGCAGGTTCACGTCGACGCCGATGCGAGCCGCGCGATAGCGAGACAGCCGCAGGATCTGTCCGCTCGCCGCGGAGTCGGGCGGATACAACCCGGTCCGCATCAGCATCTCCTCCGTGTAGAGAGCCCACCCCTCGGCGAACACGTTGTCGCCATGCTCGCGACGGATCTCGTTCGCCAGATGGTTCGAGATCGAGATCTGGAGAAAGTGGCCGGGGATGCCTTCGTGGCCGAGGATGGGGCGCGGGTCTTCGATGGCGGCTCGGATGTAGAAGTTGCGGCTGGCAGGGTTGTAAGTCGGGATGAAGTAGAAGCCGCTCGGATCCTTCTCGTACAGGCCGGGCGCATTCATGAATCCCCCGGGCGCCGTCGGCTTGAAAGCCTCGGGCAACTGGCGGATGAGGAACGGTCCGAGATCGGGCGGCAGCGTGACGAGCTTCTTCTCGCGGAGGAAGCGGATCATCTCGTCCTGCCGATTCTGGTACGCGCGGAGGAACGCTTTCTGATCGGCCGGGATGCTCGCGGCGCGCTTCGGATCGGGATCGGCGAGCGACGGATCGGGCAGCAGCGCCTCGAGCGCGCGGTAGCGGGCGAGCTCCGTCTGGCCGAGCATCGCCAGCTCCTTCGAGTCGAGCGGCAGAAGCAACGCGTGATGGAGGTACCAGTCGTATTGCGCCTCCCCCATCGCCTTCCACTCCGCCATCTTCGGAAGTCCCGCTTCGAGCCACGAAGCGTAGTCGGCGAACGCCTTCGCGGCTTTCGTCCGGGCAGACGCCAACCGCGTCTTCTCCGCCGGCGTGAGATCGGTGGCGAGCGTGTCGGCCGTGGCGAAGAGCGAGTCGATGCCGCGCGCGGAGTCGATGGCCAGCTGAGCGTAAAGCCGCACCGGCTGCTGCAGATTCGCGCGCGCCTGGGCGAGCATCGCCGGCATCGCCTCCATGCGCGACGCGGCGGCGAGCGCGCGCGTGCGGGGCGGCGCGTACTCTTTCTTCAGGAGGGAGAAAATCGCGTTGCTCGCGTCGTTGACGTACGTTAGTGGGTTCGTCTCCTCGACGCGCAGGACGCGATCGCCGAACTCCGTCCGTTCGATCTGCGCGCGGAAGAGGATGAAGTCGAGGCGGTCGTCTTTCGACCACTGCTTCGCATCCGTCGCATGGATGCGATCGAGCAAGGCGCGCACGTACGCGCGGCGCTCCGTGATCGCCTTCGCCGAGTAGTCGGTCAAGCGATCGTCGTACGCGTGCATGCCTTGATCGGAGGCGCCGACCGGGTAGTTCGTCTGCCGCCAGGCGTAGAAATCGTGCGCGGTGCTGCGCAGCGTGGCGGGCGTGAGCGGTTGCGACTGCGCGGAAAGCGCGGCGAAGAGAAGAACGATCGCGGTTTTCACGCGCCGAGTATGTACGCGCGCAACGCGTCGCGCCAGCCGCGCAACGGAGGCGTTGCAACGAGCGGCGTGTGACGCGGACGCGGCGCGCGCATCACGTCCGTCGACGCCACGCGCACGACGAGCTGCGGGTCGGCGCCGACGATGCGCGCCGCTTCGTCAGCAAAGTCGGCATACGACAACGCACCGTCGTTGACGACGTTGTGCAAACCAGGGCTCTCGAGCAAAGCAGCGGCGCGTTCGGCGAGATCGTGCGCGAACGTCACGCTCGCGATCACGTCGTCGATCGCCTCGACGCGTTCGCCGCGCCGCAGCCGTTCGTGCACTTTGCTGAGGAAGTTCGCACCGCCCGGTCCGAACACCCACGACGTCCGCAGCACGACCGCGCGCGGATTCGCCGCGAGCGCCGCGCGTTCGCCGTCGAGCTTCGTCTGCCCATACACGTTCACGACGTCGACCGCATAGTTGGAGCTGAACTGCACCGCGATCGGCACCGCCGCGGCGACGTTCGCCGCGCCCTCGACATTCACCCGCCGCGCGAGCTCCGGCTGTTCCTCCGCGACGTCGACGCCGATCACGGCGCAATGGAACGCAATGTCGAAGCCGGCGAGCGCGCGGCGCACGGCCGCGGCGTCCGTCACGTCGAGTGCGCGGTGGGGGAACAGCGACGCACTCGGAAATCGACGCGCGAGCGCGGTCGATACGAGACCGCCTGCGCCGGTGATCGCGATCGTCATGGAGGCATCCTTGCACGGTTCGGCGTAGTAGTAGCCTCACTAGCGCATTCGCGCGTGGCCGGCCTATTGCACGTCCGCAGTTTCCGGATAAGATGCGTCGCCTTTCGATGTTCCTTCCTGTTCTCTTCTCCTTTCTCGCCGCCACCGCCGCTCCCGCCGAAACGCTGCACCTCTCCCTCACGGACGCCGTGCAGCGCGCGCTTCAGAACGGCACGCAGGCCGAGCTTGCCCGCAGCGAACGCGAGCGAGCGCGCATCGCCACCAGCGAGGCGTGGCTCAATCTGCTGCCGCAGGCCGACGTGCGCATCCAGCGCTACAGCCAGTCCATCAACCTGGCCACCTTCGGCTTCAGCATCCCCGGCCAACCCTCGGTCATCGGACCTTTCAACGTGTCTGACGGACAGATCGCGGCTGCGATGCAGATCTTCAACCTCGCCGCGATCCGTCGTTACCAGGGATTCCGCCAAGGTGAGGCCGCCAGCCGTTACTCGCTCGAAGCGTCGGACAACGACGTCGCGGCCGCCGTCGCGCGGCTGTACGTGCTCGTGCAACGCGCCGACGCACAGGTCGCCTCGCGCACCGCGGACGTCTCGCTTTTCGAGCAGCTCTCGAAAGTGGCCAACGACCAGTTCAAGGCCGGCACCGGCACGCGTCTCGACGTCGCGCAGGCGAACGTACAGTTGTCGCGTTCACGGCAGGGCTTGCTCGTCGCGCAGAACGATCGCGAGAACGCGCGACTCGCGCTGCTGAACGCCATCGGCGCGGACGAAGTCGATGCGCTCGAGCTCACCGAGCCGCTGCCGACCACGGCCGAAGCGCTCGCGGTGGATGCCGCACTCGCCGCCGCACAGACCGGGCGTCCGGAATTGCGCGAGGCCGAGGCTCGGGAGAAGGAGGCGCGGCTGGTGCTCGACGCCGCGCGCGCCCGGCGCATGCCCTCTCTTTCGATGGACTTCGAAGGAGACATGAGCGGCAACAAGAACGACGATCTTCGCTGGACGCGTCGCATCGCGGGCACGGTCTCCGTCCCGCTCTTCCGCGCCGACGTCCAGGTCAACATCGCCCGCGCGAAAGTCCAGCTGCACGAAGCGGAAGTGCGCCGCGCGCAGGAGCGGCGCGATGTCGAGCAGGACGTGCGGCGCTCGATCCTCAGCATGCAGAACGCCGCGGCCCGGGTCACGGTGGCCGAGGAGAGTGTGCGGGTTGCGGAAGAGGCTTTGACGGTTTCGCGCGATCGGCAGGAAGCCGGCTTCGGCTCGCCGGTCGAAGTCGATCGCGCGCAGGACGCCTATCGCCAGGCGCACGAAGACCTCATCGCCGCGCGCGCCGATCTCGCCGCCGCGACGCATGAGGTGCACCACGCGACGGGCGACATCCGCACCACCGTCGGAGCCACGCCGTGACTGCCGCCGTGATGAACGGCGCCACCGTGCCCACGGAACGGAAGCCGGTCAACAAGTGGCTCGTCACCGTCTCGATCACGTTCGGCACGCTGATGGGCGCGATCGACGCCTCCATCGTCAACGTCGCCGTCCCCCATCTCTCCGGCGCCCTCGGCGTCACCGTCGAGCAGATCACCTGGGTCACGACCGCGTTCGTGATCTCGACGGTCATGGTCATGCCCCTCACCGGCTTCCTGGCCCGCCTCTTCGGCCAGAAGCGCGTCTACCTCGCGTCGCTCGTGCTGTTCATCATCGGCTCGGCGCTTTGCGGCTTCGCCCGCACGCTGCCGCTGCTCGTCTTCTTCCGCATCCTTCAGGGCCTCGGCGCGGGCGCGCTGCAGCCGACCGAGCAGGCGATTCTGCGGCAGACGTTTCCGCCGCAGGAACAGGGGATGGCGATGGCGCTCTTCGGCATGGCCGTCGTGCTCGGGCCGGCGTTCGGGCCGACGCTCGGCGGCTACATCGTCGACAACTACAGCTGGCCGTGGATCTTCTTCATCAACGTGCCGATCGGCGTCGTCTCGGTGCTGATGGTCACGCGCTTCGTGCATGAGCCGGAAGACGTCCGGCTCGCGCTGCAGAACGCCGCGGTCGAGCAACGGAAGAACCTCGACTGGGCTGGCATCGCGCTCCTCGTCATCGGCCTCGGCACGATGCAGTACGTGCTCGAGGAAGGAAACCGCAACGACTGGTTCGCGTCCGGGGAGATCCAGATCATCACGCTGATGGCGGTGGTCTCGCTCGCGGCGCTGGTGATCCGCGAGCTGAGCGCGCGCGTGCCGGCTGTCGACCTCACGCTCTTCAAAGACATCGTGTTCGCGTCCGGTACGGTGATCGGCTCGGTGATGTTCGCCATGCTGATGGCGATCACGTTCCTCCTGCCGCTCTTCATGCAGACGCTGCTCGGCTTCACCGCGACACAATCCGGCATCGCATTGATGCCTCGATCGCTGGCGATGCTCGTCGTGATGCCGATCGTTGGGCGGCTCTACAACAAGGTGTCGCCGCGTGCGACGGTGGCGTTCGGCATCGTGCTGTTCGCCTACACCGCGTGGATGATGGGCCACTACACGCTCGCCACCGGCCAGCGCGACATCATCCATGTCCTGATCATCCAAGGCGTCGCGTTCAGCTGCCTCTTCATCCCGCTGACGACGATGGCGTTGAGCACGATTCCCCGCCATCGACTGCCCGACGCGACCGGCCTGAACTCGCTGCTGCGCCAGACCGGCGGCTCGGTCGGCCTCGCCATTTTCGCCACGCTCCTCGGCCGCTATGCGACGCATGCGCGCGACTCGATGCTCGGCAACGTGACGCTCGGGCGTCCCGAGGTGCTGCAGCGCGTTTCGGCGATGGCGCGCTCCATGATGGCAACCGGGATGGACGCCGCATCCGCGCAGAGCGCCGCCGCGCGCGTGATCGACCTGCAGCTGCGGCGGCAGGCGATGGTGCTCTCTTTCGAAAAACTGTTCTACCTCTCCGGCATCCTCTTCCTCTGCGTCCTGCCGCTGGTCTTCCTGCTGCGGGCCCCGAAGAGCGCGGAGAAGATCGAAGTGCATGTCGAGATGTAACGGAGAGATGTGATGACCGCAACTGACACGAACAACGAATCCACGCGGCGCCCGGCCATCGAGCCGGGACGCGCGCGCCGTCTCTATCTCATCCTGGGCGGCGCCGTCGGCGCGCTGGTGCTGATCTATCTCGTGTACACGCTGCTGACGCGCGGCAAGGAGTCGACGGACGATGCGCAGGTCGCGGCCGACGTCGTCCCCGTCGCCGCGCGTGTCGGCGGGCAGATCGTGAACGTGTACATCAAGGAAAACCAGGTCGTGCACAAAGGCGATCCGATGGTCGACATCGACCCGCAGGATGCGCAGGTGCGAGTGGCGCAGGCGCAGGGCGAGCTCGATACGGCGATCGCCCAGGCCAGCGCCGCCGATGCCCGCGTCTCGATCGCGCAGGCGAACGCGCGCGGCGCATTGACCGCGGCGCAAGCCGGCGTGCAGAGCTCGCGGCAATCCGTCGGCTCGCAGGCCAGCGCCGTTGCCGAAGCGCGCGCGTCGCTCGATCGCGCCCGCGCAAACGCCGAGAAGGCCGCCAATGACTGGAAGCGCGCATCGGACCTCGGCGCGAAAGGCGACATCTCCCGCTCCCAGGTCGACGCCGCCCGCGCCGCGAACGAAGCCGCGCAGGCAGACGTCGCCTCGGCGTCGGCCAAGGTGTCGCAGGCCGAGAACGCGCGCCAGGCGCTCGAAGCGCAGGTCGTGCAGGCGCAGGGCAAGTTGCAGCAGAGCGAGCCCGTTTCGGCGCAGGTCGCTGCCGCGGAAGCCGAGGCTCGCCTCGCCCACGCTCGCGTGGCGACCGTGACCGCGGCCCTCAACGCCTCGAAGCTCTCGCTGTCCTACACGAAGGTGGTCGCGCCCGCGGACGGCATCGCATCGCGGCTCTCGATCCACACCGGCTCGCTCGTCGCCGCCGGCCAGCCGCTCGTACAGATCGTGCCTCGCCAAACGTACGTCATCGCGAACTTCAAAGAGACCCAGATGCGCGAGATCCGGCCCGGCAACGAAGTCGAGATCAAGATCGACAGCCTCGGCCGCCGCGAGTTCAAAGGGAAAGTGGACTCGTTCTCCGGCGGCACCGGCGCAACGTTCTCACTGCTCCCGCCCGACAACGCCTCCGGCAACTTCGTGAAGGTCGTCCAGCGCGTGCCCGTGAAGGTGACGTGGAACGGCCCGCCCGCGGATCAGGCC
>JAFAVZ010000572.1 GCA_019242175.1 Acidobacteriota bacterium | reverse complement strand
TGCGCCGCTTTCCGCGACGGCGATGGCCATCGGATCGTTGAACTCGATCGTCTTGATCTCCTTCTCGCCGTTCGCGTCGAACACGTGAACTTTGCGGCCGAGGAGATAGAGGTAACGGCCTTTCGGATCGGGGATGGCGTCGCGGATCGTCTCGCCTTCCATGGTGATCTCGCGGAGGACGTGGAGGTCGGGGAGGGCGAGGATGGACGCCGACTCGTCGCTGCCGTTGGCGATGTAGAGGCGCGAGGCGTCGCGGTTCGTGCGCAATGTCACGAGCTCTTTCGTGGAGGCGATCTCGGCCGAGTCGAGCACCAGCCGCGACTTGACCGCGCCAGTCTTCGGATCGACGGCGATCACCGCCTGCGACTGCGCGAGGCCGACGTAGATCGTGCCGTCTTTGCCGAGGGCGAGGCCGCGCGGATCGCCCGGAACATTCCAACGGCGGACGATTTTCTGATCGCGGGTCGCGACGGCGGTGAGGGATTCGGGTGCGGGAGGTTGCGCGGTCTGCGCGGAGAGGAGTGCTGCGGACAGGGTGAGCAGCACGAAGGCCACGTTTCGCGCTACCAGGCCGGTGAACGAGCCGCCACGGCTTCGCTGAGGCTGGGCCTTCGAGCGCAGCCGGCCGTGCCGGCTACTCTTCAACGGTGTAGGAGAAGTTTTCAACGACGGTATTCGCGAGGAGTCGTTCACACATTTGCCGTAGTTGCGATTCCACGTGGTCTCGTGTCTGCCCACCATCCGCAAGCGTGATTCGAAACAGCTTGCCCACCCGCACATCTTCCAGCTCCCCGAAGCCGAGGGAGTGGAGGGAATGCTGGATGGCCTTGCCTTGCGGATCGAGGACCGAGGGCTTCAGCTCGACGATGACCGTTGCTTTCATGGGGGCGATCATATCGGAGAGCGGACGTCTCGTCCGCACCGTCGGGCGTCTCGCCCGGCGGTGATTGGCCGCGGCACGAGGACGTGCCGCGGCTCGCGGGCGAGACGCCCGCTCACCATGCATCGACGACGGCCGCTTTCATGGGGGCGATCATATCGGAGAGCGGACGTCTCGTCCGCACCGTCGAGCGTCTCGCCCGGCGGCGATTGGCCGCGGCACGAGGACGTGCCGCGGCTCGCGGGCGAGACGCCCGCTCACCATGCATCAACGACGGCCGCGCCGATAGCTGGGCTGCCGGTGTGGCGGGCGATTCGCTGTGACGAATGTGTGATCTTCGCGGTCGCGGTAACAAAATCATCCTCGCCGGAACCCCTTCGCCCGAACGTCTTCCCACGGAACCGTCTCCGCGGCGCCGGACTCAATTTTCCCGCCACCGCCGTTCGGCCTCCGCAGCCCACAACTCCTCGACCTCGGGATCGCGCGCCGGTTCCGCGCCTTCAATCAGCAAGACCAGGCAAAGCCCGCTCACCAAAGCGCCATCTGCGCGTTCACCGCTCTGGTCGTCGCCGCCCGCCGTCCGCGCCGCACCTCGAAAACGCCGGTCGGGCGTTCCTGCAGCGCGATTCCGAGCTCGAGCTGCGCGCCGGTGCGCTTCAGCAGCTTCGCCGCCATGTCTCGTACGATCGACTCGTGGTTGTTCTTCTGCGACAGGTGGATGAGGCACAGGGTCTGGGTCTCGGCCCCGATCATCCGTTGCACGGCGAGCATCGAGTCGTCGTTCGACAGATGCCCGAAGCGGGACATGATGCGGCGCTTCAGCGACCAGGGGTACGTCCCCATCCGGAGCATGTCGAGATCGTGGTTGGACTCGAAAAAGAGCCCGTCACAATTCTTCAAATGCTTGAGCACGGGGTCGTCGACGTGGCCGAGGTCGCTGGCGATGCCGACGCGCGTCCCGTCGCGGGCCTCGATCACGAAGCAGGCCGGGTCGGCGGCGTCGTGGATGATCTTCCGCGCGTGCACGTTCAACTCGCCGATCGTGAACGTCGTGTCGTTGTCGAACACGATGAGCGGCGTTTCGGCGCGGTCGATGCGGCTCGCGTCGAGCGTCCCGCGCGTGAGGTAGATCGGAATGCCATACTTGCGCGCGATGCGCTCCGCGCCGCGGATGTGGTCGTAGTGCTCGTGGGTGAGGACGATGCCCTTCAGCTGCTCGATGTCCCGCCCCACGCCCTCCAGCCGTTTGCGCGTCTCGCGCGGCCCGAAGCCGGCGTCGACGAGGATCGAGGTGCCGTCGCTCTCGAAGTAGTAGGCGTTTCCCGCACTGCCGGATCCGAGAGGGGCGACGATCATGACGCACACAAGATAACAGGGAGCGCAATGGTTGCGAGTTGCTGGTTACTGGTTGCTGGTTACTTGCGCAGCAGTCCGTTCCAGGCGCCGAGGCGCGAGTAACCAGCAACCAGCAACCAGCAACCAGCAACCAGCAACCAGCAACCAGCAACCAGCAACCAGCAACTCGCAACTGCCGAGGACCATCCAACATACAATCCCCTCCCAAATGATGGAACGCTTCGTCGTCGAAGGCGGCCGCAGGCTCGAGGGCACGATCCGCCCCGGTGGAAACAAGAACGCAGCGC